>JBIIMV010000008.1:0-12305 GCA_044337805.1 Bacteroidia bacterium | reverse complement strand
AGACGTATGCCTGCGCCCGCAAGAGGAGAGATTGTGCGACAGATGGGAGAAGCCTTCAGAGAACACAAAGAAGCCCTGGGTCGTTTGGTTTCTTACGAGATGGGAAAAAGTTTGCAGGAAGGCCTGGGCGAAGTGCAGGAGATCATTGACATTTGCGATTTTGCTGTTGGCCTATCCAGGCAGCTCTATGGCCTGACGATGCACAGCGAAAGGCCCGATCATCGCATGTACGAGCAATGGCATCCATTGGGTGTGGTAGGCATTATCAGTGCCTTTAATTTTCCGGTCGCAGTTTGGAGCTGGAACGCCATGCTGGCATGGGTATGTGGCGACGTATGCGTTTGGAAGCCTTCTTCAAAAACCCCACTCTGTGCCATTGCCTGCCAAAACATTATTAGCGGAGTGCTGAAAAAAAATAATGTGCCGGAAGGCGTTAGCAGCATCCTTTTCGGAAATGCCAGCGGCGACAAGATGAATCACGACAAGAGAATACCATTGGTATCCATGACAGGCTCAACACGTGTTGGACGAATTGTAGCGAAGGCAGTAGCCGAGCGTTTCGGAAGAAGCATTCTCGAACTTGGTGGTAACAATGCCATTATTGTTTCACAGCACGCCGACCTTAACATGATGCTGGTAGGAACCGTTTTCGGTGCTGTTGGAACTGCAGGGCAACGGTGTACAACAACCCGAAGGCTTATCGTACATGAAGATGTCTATGAAGAAGTAAAAACCAAGTTAAGCAGAGCCTACTCTCAACTCAGCATTGGGAATCCGCTTGAAGCATCCAACCATGTTGGGCCATTGATTGACAAGGCCGCTGTTGATGCATACTCCAAAGCCATTGAGCAGGCGGTTGCTGAGGGCGGAAAAGTATTGGTGGAAGGAGGTGTGCTCAGCGGAGAAGGATACGAGAGCGGCTGTTACGTTAAACCATGTATTATCGAAGCAAAGAATAACTTCCATATTGTGCAGGAGGAAACCTTTGCCCCGATTTTGTATCTGATAAAGTATAAGACACTTGACGAAGCAATTGGCTTTCAAAACGATGTTCCGCAGGGCCTCTCGTCATCTATTTTTACACTGAACATGCGTGAGATGGAAGAGTTTCTCTCAGCGCGCGGATCAGACTGCGGCATTGCAAATGTTAACATTGGAACATCAGGAGCGGAAATTGGCGGAGCCTTCGGTGGAGAAAAGGAAACAGGAGGAGGACGGGAAAGCGGCTCAGACTCCTGGAAAGCCTATATGAGAAGGCAAACGAATACCATCAACTACGGCAGCAAACTGCCTTTGGCTCAGGGAATAAAATTTGACTTTTAGTTGGTTATTTGATTAAAAAAATCCTGCCGTAACAAAGCAGGATTTTTTTATTTCTGCCCCTTGGCAGACTCAAGCATTGAACCATATTCCGCTTCAAAAAACGTCAGGTAAACTGAGATATCCGGAGCCTTCATCAGAATAGCAAAGTTACCCTTGGACACCACAAAATATTGCTTCTCAAATGACATTTCCCGCTGGGCAGAAAGTTGATCGGCATACATCGCGAAATAACCCATCGCTTTTTGTGCATTGGAAAACATTCGTACTGTCACCGCCTGACTTCCGTTTTGCAATGGCAAGGGATTAACAGAAAGAGCAGATGCGCTGAAATATTCATCATTAAAATCAGAAATTACCGAAGCCACCTGAGAAGGGTTTGCCTGCCCCTGAGCAAAAACGAGAACAAAGAGGTGCTCAGATTCGGGCTCACTTTTGAATTCAGGCTGATTTGAAGCCGCCCCCTTGTCTCCCGGCTTTTTAGCATTTGGATCGGAAGCATTCATGTTTCTGATATAATCCAGAATTTCCTGAGCCCTGTCTTTAACAGGCTCTTTAGGATAATTCACTACCACGGAAGAAAGTTCCATTTCAAATGCCTTTATATCTGAGGTACGTCCTATACAAAGAGCCTTTAGCAGGGCGAATTGGCCTTTTACCGGGTTTTTCAAATCCATACTGTCTGCACGCAAACAATTGCCAAGGGCATCACGGTAGCTTCCATCTTCGTACAATTGATAAGTCAGGCTATACAATTCCGTTACCTTATCGGCCTTCTTTTGTCTTTCCGAATTGTAGTCGGGATTAAGCAAAATTTTTGCGTAATCGCTGTCGGGGAATCGGGTTAAAATAATTTCACGGTTTTTGGCAGCATTGGCCTCTTGCTTCATACCCATATACAATCTGTAGAGCTGATAAAAAGCAGCCTGCTCGTACTTATTGCCGGGATATTTACCATTAAGAATTTCAAGGCTTTCGGCAGATTTTGGAAGGTTTCCGAGACTTTCTTTGTATATTAGGCTAAGATCGTAGTAGGCATCAATAATCTTGTCTCTTGAAGAATTTTTTGCTTCATCCGTCATAGGAAGATTTTTCAGGTAAATCGCCCTGAGTTGTTCCTGCGACATTGTATCTTTTGATGCCGCGCTTATACCGGCGGAAGTTTCATCAACCGTACCCGAGGGAGCAATCTGTTGCTTATTGCTTCGGCGCCAGTTATCCTCCAGTTTCCTGTTGCCCCATTTTTTTGCAAACTCCGAAAAGCCAAAGCTCAGTGTTGAAGGATTGTTGAAGTAAAAAGTTGAACCGCTGCCCTGAGCCGGAGCCTGGTTTTTTGGCGTCTGCTGATTCAGAGACTGATTTTGTGACTGAGCAGCCAGGGCCTCCTCCTCCTCCTTCTTTTTTGCTGCTTCCTGTTTTTCCTTTTCGATCAATCTGTCAATCTTCTTCAACCTCTCCTGAGGATCAAGACCGGCAACCTGCAATAAGCTATCCTCACGAGCAATCAGTCGATAGTTATTCACCAGCTTGGTTAGATTCTCTTTTTTGTTTTTAATGATTTCGTAGCCGGGATAATCTTTACTTATGAGACCAACTGCTGTGTCATAAAATGCTTCCGCGAGGTTGTATTCAGGTCGTTCAAAATAGATATCTGCCAAAAGCAATGCACTGAGTCCTTTTTGTGTATTGTTGTTTGTTACCGAGGCCATTGACTTTTTTAGCAATTCAACTGCCTGTTTCTCATCCCCGTCTTTCAAAGCAATTTCAGCGAGAGCGTAAAATATCTGATCATAGTAATCAATGTTCTTTTTGTCTTTGAGCATTTTATTGAGCTCATCTTTGATACTAACAGAAGAAGAAGCTGTTTTGTCATAAAGTTTTGCCTTCAATATTTTGGAATAGAAAGCCAGTTCATACTTGGGATTTAATTTTACAACCTGAGAGAAAGCAGAAATAGCACGCTGGGGCTGGTTGATACGCTGGTAGAGTTGCGCAAGGATGAAAGTCCAACGGGCCTTTTCTTTTTTATTCCTGGAATAAACAAGGGCTTTATTGAGTTCTTTGATGGCGAGCTCGTAATTTTCCTGCTTGATATGGAAATCAGCGGTTACCGCAGCGAGTTCACCATTCTTTTTAAAGGGAAAAGTCCTGTCAGACTTACACAGATCAATATAACCCTGGGCTTTAGTAAAAAGTCCGAGTTCGTTATATGTTTTTATGAGCCATAAAAAAGCATCGTATCGAGAAGGCTGCTTTTTATATTCTGAAATAACAAACTCAAAAACCTCCACTCCGGAGAAGTAATCATGCCGGTAAAAATGAGATAGACCAATCAACATAAAATTGTCATCTATCCATTTCACCTTTTCAACGCCCTTAAATTTCATAGAATGCCGGTCGATAACCGTGGAGCATTTCTTAAACACCTTTTCCATTGCCGGAGTTGCCGCTTTAGCGTCCTTGGGGTTGCCATAGGTCCACATTGGCAGAATACGGGAATAATCATCTACATACTCGGTTTCCATTTTCAGGATGGCCTCGCGAAGAATTTCTCTGGCGTTAAAATATCCGTTATAATGAGCCGACAGGTTGTGAAAAGACCTGTTTACGAGAGTGTTTTTCTTTGTGCTGCAGGATGCCAACAGAAGAGCCGCCAGAAAAACGGCCGGAACACAGAGGGGGCTATATTTTGATTTAACTTTCAAAACTCAAGCCGGATAACGGCAAACAGGCAAAATTATTGGAAAATATGATTAAAGTAAAATGAATAGTCGACACAAGGTAATAAAGCCATCGTAATTCCGATATTTGCGGTCAGTTTTAACATGAAAAACAAAGGCAGCGAAGAAAGAAAACAAGGATTGCTGAGTCGGTTACGCTCTCAAATGCGAGACCGCTACCGGCTGGTCATCATGGATGAAGCTACCCTGGCAGAAAAAGCATCCTTTGTTCTTTCTCCACTCAACGTTTTTGTATTTTCTGTTGCAGTAAGTTTGTTCCTGATTGTAAGCGTGACCTATCTGATTGCCTTCACTTCACTTCGAGAGTATATTCCCGGGTATGCAGATGTGAAGGTTCGAAGAAGCCTCATAAAGTTGGCATCAAGAACAGACTCACTCGAAAAATCGCTGGTTTTGAAAGAACAGTATCTGGTAAATATTGCAGGTATTCTCGGGAACAAAGAGCCTCAGCAAAACAAACAACGCCCTCAGCCAGACAGTACCGTTCACTACCAGAAAGTTGAAGATAAGAGAAGTGCGGAAGATTCTTTGCTAAGAGCCGAGATAGAGGCAGAGCAGAAAGCCTCACTCAGTTCGGCAGGAAGCAGCAGCGACCTTCGTTCACTGTTATTTTTTCCTCCCGTTAAAGGAATAACGACCTCAAAATTTAAAAGCAGACCGGATCATCTGGGAATTGATATTGTAGCGGGAAAAAACGAAGCCATCAAGTCAACTCTGGATGGTACAATTGTTTTTTCAGGCTGGACATTGAACGAAGGATATGTTGTTCAGATACAACATGAAGGAGACATTATTTCTGTTTACAAACATAATTCGGCGATACTTAAAAAAGCGGGAGATCGGATAAAGGCAGGACAGCCCGTTGCCATCATCGGCAATACCGGAGAACAAAGCACAGGTCCACATTTACATTTTGAAATTTGGTACCGGGGAAACCCTGTTGACCCACAGGATTTTTTGAGATTCCAATGAAAAGAAAGGTTTGTATACTTGGCTCCACAGGGAGTATAGGCGTTCAGGCTCTGGATGTTATCAGAGAGCATGCAGACAAATTTGAAGTAAGTGTTCTTACCGGATACCGCAATGCTGAACTGCTTATTCAACAGGCCAGGGAATTCAAACCGCATAGCGTCGTGATTGCCGACAAGAGCCTGTATAAAACTATAAAAGACGCCCTGTTTGGTGAGGACATTCAGGTATATGCCGGAGATGAGGCTATTGAGCAAGTGGCGGCCTATGAGCAAACCGATATTGTTTTAACAGCGCTTGTCGGGGCAGCCGGCCTAAAGCCAACGCTCAAGGCTTTGGAGGCCGGAAAACCCATCGCACTGGCGAACAAAGAAACACTGGTCGTTGCAGGCGAAATCGTCACCAAACTAGCCTATGAAAAAGGAGTTCCCATTCTTCCAGTTGATTCAGAACATTCCGCCATTTTCCAATGTCTGAGCGGAGAGAGCCACAATAAAATCGAAAAGATTGTGCTTACAGCTTCGGGCGGGCCATTCAGAGCGAGAAGCCGGGAGTCTCTTGCAGACGTAAACCGGGAACAGGCTCTAAAGCATCCCAACTGGAGCATGGGTGCAAAAATCACGATAGACTCCGCTACCCTTATGAACAAGGGATTGGAGGTGATAGAAGCAAAATGGCTGTTTGGACTCCATCCACAACAGATAGAAGTCATCGTTCATCCGCAGTCAATCATTCACAGTATGGTGCAGTTCGAGGATGGATCCATGATAGCGCAAATGGGATTGCCGGATATGAAACTCCCGATACAATATGCACTGGCGTATCCGCATAGGATAAAAAACAGCTTCCCCAGATTTGATTTCAGGAAATACCCCCAATTGACCTTTGAGATGGCAGACATGGAGACCTTCCAATGTCTGGGGCTTGCTTTTGATGCACTCGGCAGAGGGGGCAACGCCTGTTGCATTCTAAATGCCGCGAATGAAATATCCGTGCAGGCCTTTCTGAATAACCAAATTGGCTTTCTTCAAATACCTGAGCACATCGAAGAAGCGCTTTCAAATATTCCATACATTCATCAACCCAATATTCAGCAGCTACTACAAACCGATACAGAGACAAGAGCGTTTGTACATGAGCAGATTCAAAAGAAAATTAACAACTGATGGACATCCTAATTAAAGCATCTCAACTTATTCTGAGTTTATCATTTCTCATTATTCTCCACGAACTTGGACATTTCATTCCTGCCCGAATTTTCAAAACACGGGTCGAAAAGTTTTATCTCTTTTTTGATTGGAAATTCTCACTTTTTAAATACAAAAAAGGAGACACAGAATATGGTATCGGATGGATTCCCCTGGGTGGTTACGTGAAAATAGCCGGAATGGTGGACGAATCTTTAGACACAGAAGCTTTGAAAAAACCGGCAGAGGCCTGGGAGTTCAGAAGCAAACCGGCCTGGCAACGGCTCATCATCATGATTGGAGGTGTTACGGTAAACATCATTCTAGGGATGCTTATTTATGCGGGAATTTTGTTTGCATATGGGGAGGAAGTACTAAAAAACGATGCACTTAGCTATGGTATTCATGCAGATTCACTCGCCATGGAAATGGGTTTCCGCTCGGGAGACAAAATCATCAGTATCGATGGAAGAGAGGTTGACCTTTTTAATAGTATTCCGCTCGATATTATTCTCAACGAAGCAAAAGGCGCAAGAGTGAACAGAAATGGGGAAATGCAGGATATTGTTTTCCCCGCCGGTTCCCTAAACAAACTCGTTAACCAACCCAAGGGCTTCATCAGTCCGAGATTTCCATTTGTTGCACAATCATTTGCGCCTGAAAGCCCGGCTGAGAAGGCCGGCCTGAAAAAAGGGGATTTTATTGTCGGAATAAACGGACAAACCATCAAATATTTTGACGAAACACGTGATGGCAAATAAGGGCAAAAAGATTGAATTGAAAGTTTTCCGTAATAAGGAATATCTGACCATACCTATTCAGGTATCCAATCAGGGCACAGTAGGAATTTTTCCTGCCCCACCTTCTTTTTTCATCCGTTCCGAGCATAAAAGTTACGGCTTTTTTGAATCAATTCCCGCCGGTATTGGAAAGGCCAAAACCACACTTGGGCAATACCTTGATCAGTTTAAACTCATCTTCAACACCGAAGTAAAAGGCTATGAATCTGTGGGCGGCTTCATCACATTCGGGAAAGTATTCCCGGCAGAATGGGATTGGTTTAAATTCTGGAATCTGACGGCATTCTTCAGTCTGGCCCTTGCCATCATGAATATTTTACCAATTCCTGCACTGGATGGAGGACACGTTTTGTTTCTGTTGTATGAGGTGATAACCAGACGCAAACCCAGCGATAAATTCCTGGAATATGCGCAAACCGTTGGCATGATATTGTTGCTTGGTTTGTTCGTTTATGCAAACGGGAACGACCTGCTAAAACTAATCAGAGGCTAGTCGGATACCTTAAATAACTCATACCACTCTCCTCTCCCCGGAAATATTTTTCTGTAAAGTCGCGTCCAATAAATGCTTATTCCGCCGACATATACCGGCGCGGTTAGTTTCTGTTTGAGATTATTGCCTCTAAGCAGCACAATCCTAAATCCAGCATTTGCGCTAAGAGCAAGCCAGGGTAATATTCTATACTCTCCGGACAAGCAAGGTTCATACAATACTATGGGAGAGAATTCACGCTCAGGAGTCGCCGATACCGGATAAATTTCCCTATAAAAAGTGCGTCCGAAACCCAATTGAACAGGAACTGAGAATGTCCATCTTCGGGAGTTGTAGTAAACATAATCGATATAAACACAAAGGTAGCGCAACACCAATCTTCTTGATTGCACCTGCGTATTTAAGGGTGAACCAAATGTAAATCGTTCATAGAACCTGGATCGAAGAAAATTATAGCCTACACCGAATCTTAAACGGGAATCGTAGTCAAGTCCAATTTTAAAACCAAATGTGGAAGCCTTTCTGGAAGAGATAAAGTTGTTTCTGGAATCGGCCCTGAAATCAATCGTTGGCTTGTTTTTAAGAACAACCCTCAGCGAGTCGAGCAACTGAGCTTCAGACCTGAATGGAAGGACCAATGAAACAACAAAGTAAACATAAAAGAAATAGTCCTTAAATGCAATGCATTTAAGGACTATAAAATAGGATTCGGATTTGGGATTAATGGTCTTCCTCACCCGCCTCTAAAGGTACAGTTTGAGGGACAAAATCCTGATCCTTTCCGGGCTTGCTGTAATCGTAGGGCCATCTGTGAACGACAGGAAGCTCGCCGGGCCAGTTGCCATGAACATGCTTAACCGGGGCCGTCCATTCAAGGGTGTTTGAGTTCCATGGATTCTGAGGAGCAACCTTACCTCTAAAGATACTATAGAAGAAATTATAAAGGAAGATTACCTGAGCGAGGGCACCTGCGATAGCGAAAAACGTGATAAGAACGTTAATATCATTCATACCTGCAAATAAATCAATCGCTTCATTTGAGTAGTATCTTCTTGGAACACCTGCCATTCCAAGAAAGTGCATTGGGAAAAACACTCCGAAAACGCTGATGAATGTCACCCAGAAATGGATATAACCAAGGCGGTTGTTCATCATGCGTCCGAACAATCTTGGGAACCAATGGTAGACTCCGCAGAACATTCCGAAAATTGCTGAGGCTCCCATAACGATGTGGAAGTGAGCTACAACGAAATAAGTATCATGAACATTGATATCCAGGGCAGAGTCAGCGAGAATAATACCTGTTACACCACCAGTGACAAATGTTGAAACAAGACCAATTGCGAACAACATGGCTGGTGAAAGGACAAGATTACCTTTCCAGAGCGTTGTAACATAATTGAAAGCCTTTACTGCAGAGGGAATAGCAATGAGCAATGTAGTAAATACGAATACGCTTCCAAGGAAAGGATTCATACCGGTGATAAACATGTGGTGACCCCATACGATGAAAGAGAGAAAGCCAATAGCGAGGATAGAACCAACCATGGCGCGGTAGCCGAAGATAGGCTTCCTGGACATGGTAGAAATAACCTCCGAGGTAATACCAAGGGCAGGTAGGAGAACGATATAAACTTCAGGGTGACCAAGGAACCAGAACAAGTGCTCGTAAAGCACCGGACTACCACCTGTTTGCTCAAGGGCTTGTCCGCCGATAAAGATATCTGACAAGTAAAAACTTGTTCCGAAAGACCGGTCAAAAATTAGAAGCAAAACCGCTGAAAGGAGCACAGGAAATGACAGAACGCCAAGAATCGCTGTTACAAAAAATGCCCAAATAGTTAGAGGCATTCTGGTCATTTTCATACCCTTGGTACGAAGATTTATAACAGTAACGATGTAGTTAATAGATCCAAGAAGAGAACCTGCAACAAAGAGGGCCATTGAAATAAGCCACATGGTCATTCCGAGACCGGAGCCGGGGATAGCCTCTTCCAGAGCAGAAAGTGGCGGATAGATGGTCCATCCTGCAGATGCAGGGCCAGTTTCAATAAACAGAGAAAAGAACATTACCAGACTGCTGGCTGCAAAGAACCAATAAGACAGCATATTCAGAAACCCTGATGCCATGTCTCTGGCACCCAGCTGAAGAGGAATAAGAAGATTACTGAAAGTTCCGCTCAGTCCGCCTGTCAGAACAAAGAACACCATTAGCGTTCCATGAATGGTGACCAATGCGAGATACATGTTTGGGTCAAGGATACCATCCGGAGCCCATTTTTTACCGAGGAAAAATTCAGAAATAGCGAAACCCTTTCCCGGCCACGCAAGTTGCAATCGGAAAAAGATAGAAAGCAACATTGCAACAACTCCCATGAAAACTGCCGTTATCAGGAATTGTTTGGCAATCATTTTGTGATCCTGGCTGAAAACGTATTTCGTCCAGAAATTTTCTTCATGATGATGGTCATCATGGTGATGCTCGTGGTGGCCATGGTGGTGGGCCTCTTCGTGTGCGATGCTTGTTCCGGGAGCGCTCATAGATTCTTGATTAATATTGATTCCGGCGTATGCTCAGATAACAATTCTGTGTGTGAAAGGTTTTGAAAATTTACCTGAAAGAGACAGGTTTTCCTACAATATTCGGTTGGTTTGCGGTGCGGGTTGAATCTGCACCGGCAGGCTTAGGGTCAGCTTTGAATTTTGCCTGAGTTGCAAGCCAGGCATTATACTGGGCTTCTGATTCAACAACAATTTTCATTTGCATGTTATAATGAGTACTTCCGCAAATTTTGTTGCATACAAGGATATAATCGAATTCAGGCTTATGCAATTTTGAACGCATCTCAGCAGTTGTGATAGTTGGCACAAAATGAAACTGGGTTTCCATTCCAGGAACACAGTTCATCTGAGCTCTGAAATGTGGCATATAGGCGGAGTGGATGACATCTCTGGAGCGGAATTTGAACAACACGCGTTTCCCGACAGGAATGTGGAATTCACCTTTGACAAGTTTATCATCAAAACCATGGGTATCCGTTGTGTCAAGGGCAAGCGGATTCATGTCGCTGATAAGCTTATAATTGGTATTTCCAAGCTTATTGTCGGTGCCTGCATAACGGGCGGTCCAGTCAAATTGTTTTGCGTACAGCTCAATAACTACCGCTTCATTTTCGGCAACCGGGGACATGATCTTATTCCATGTCATAAGACCGTAGATGATGATTACTGCGAGCACAACTGCAGGGACGATGGTCCATAAGAGTTCAAGTTTCGTGCTATGAGCAAAATAAGTAGCCTTATTGTCTTTTCTGAAATAGTACTTGTAGGCAAACCAGAAAAGAAGAATGTTAACCAGAACAAAAACGATAGTTATGATAACAAGGTTAAAGTTCATCAGGTTGTCAATATCAACCCCATGTTCTGAGGCGGATTCAGGTAGGACATATTTTCCGTAGGCCAGCATTTGATAGATGCAAAAGCCAAAGAAAGCAACCAAAAAGACCAGCATCATCTTGGCGTTGAACTTGTTGTCGGAATCTGTAACCTGCTCATCTTTGATGCCCCTGAGGGCATTAGCAAGTTCATAAACCTTAATAACCCTTGCGAAAGCGATTATTCCAAGGATAATGGCGGTGTAAATCAGGAAGGACTGCATTGCAGAATCAGTTGATGTTAAACGTGGAAGTGATAACTTTCTTCAATCATTGGGTGGTTCTTCGGTACCAGCGAGGCTTTAGACAAGCTGTTGAAGGTTACCCACATAAATAAACCCGCAAAAAAGCAAGTTGTTCCAATTTCAATAAATCCAACATGTGAATGCTCAGAGCCAACAACACCGGGCATTACAATAAGATAATAATCAATCCAGTGTCCGATGAGCAAAATGCAACCAACCACCACAAGAGTGATATCATGTCTTTTGGCATCACGCGTCATCATAATGAGGAAAGGAGAAAGGAAATTAATGAACACATTGGCGAGCCAAAGTGGTTTAAATGCAGGATCCTGACGTGCCATAAAATAGGCAACCTCTTCAGGGAGATTCGCATACCAAATCAGCATAAACTGAGCAAACCAGAGGTATGTCCAGAAAACACTGAATGCAAACATGAATTTACCAAGATCATGGATATGATTCTCATTGATATGAGGGAGGAATCCGTTCCTTTTCAGATAGATGGTAATCAGAGCAGTGACAGTCATACCGCTCACAAAGAAGCCGGCGAAGGTGTACCAGCCAAATAATGTGGAGAACCAATGCGCATCAACCGACATTAAAATATCCCAGGCACTGGTAGATTCAGTAACTGCGAATAACACAAGAAAAATAGCAGACAGTCTTACGTTTTTGTTGTAATGAGCTTCCCCGCCATTGATATCTTCCTTTAAAGATTCTTTTCGAATCAACCACGCAAAACCAGACCAAATCAGCGCATAAGCGAAAAGTCTGATCACGTAAAAGGTCATGTTGAGGTAGCCTCGCTTACCTGCCAGAATTGGATCATAAGCCGGGTCATTAGGGTCATAAAGGTTTTCATGAGTCCAATGATAAATTTCGTGATGTCCGACTAAGAAAATCAGAATCATGAAGGCTGTCCCGAAAGGGAGATAGGTAGACATTGCACTCGGGATACGAATGATACCTGCAGACCATCCTACCTCAGCAACATTTTGAACTGCGACGAAAAAAGCAGCAGCAAGCGCAATGGCCATGAGGTAAAAGTTGCTCATAAGCAGACTGGCCCATGCTCTGGATGTTTCACCTGAGCCAAAACCAAGCGCTATTGCGAGT
>JBIIMV010000286.1:0-3250 GCA_044337805.1 Bacteroidia bacterium | reverse complement strand
CAACCACTTGTTGGATTGTATCAACTTCTCCTCGCCCTATTACCTTTTCCTGAGCCAAGAAAACCATATCATCGATTTTGGCAGGAACTTCACCGTATCAACTCCTCAAATAGAAAAAGGAATTTCTTTCGATGACTTATTCAACTGGAACAGCTCCTTTAATCTTAGGAAAATTCTTGAAAATACCGATGGACTGAACTCACCCATGTTGTTTTTCTCGACCAAAGATCAGAAACAGAAATACAAATGCTCCATAAAAAAGCAAGACGAACAATCGTTTTTCATCTTTGCGTCACCGGTCATCAACACCCAGCTACCCATTGCAAATTATCAAATCAGCATCAATCACTTTCCAAAACACGACTACATAGCAGAATATTTATTTCTACAACAGGCAGCCACCAAAGGGCTCTCAGACTCGAGTAAACTCAATGAACTGCTCCAGATAAAAAACAAGGAACTCGAGCTATCCAAAAACCTGCTGATAAAGACCAATGCCATTCTTGAAGAGAGGGTGAATGAAAGAACAAAAGAAGTGAAGCATCTGGCATTGTTTCCTCATCAGAATCCGAACCCTGTGTTTGAGATAAGTTACGTCAACAAAAAAATCACATACATCAATCCTGCCGGACTAAACAAAATTCCCGACCCCGAAGCATTCACCTTTGACGTGATGGCCGATCTTTTCAAAATCAGACCGGAAACTATTTTAGAAAGAGATGCCACAAAAAAAGAATTCGAGTGGCAGGGAAAGTATTACGAGCGAAACATTTTCTTTCTCGACGATCAGGGTGTTTTCCGTCTTTATCTGCATGATATCACCGATATAAGACTAAAAGAAAAACTCGACTATGAGAGCAACCAGGAATTTTTGAGACAGCAAAATGTACTTCTTGAAATGCGCAGCCTTTCTCAGGATTTACCATTGGAAGAAAAGATAAAAATTATATACCGGAAGACCACCGAGGTGTTAAATTCCAGCCGTTGCTCTATCTGGCTTTACAACGAAGACAAAACCACGATAAGCTCATCGTTCATCTATCTTAAGGATAATGGTGAATTTATTGAAGGCACGAGCATACATTCAAAAAATGTTCCGGGGTATTTCAGTGCTCTGGAACAAAGAAACGTCATTGATGCTTTTGATGCGGAGACACATCCTGCTACAAAAGAATTCAAAGATGCTTACCTCCGTCCACTGAACATTAAGTCGATGCTCGATATTCCCCTGATCCAGGCCGAAAATTCCATCGGCGTTATCTGCAACGAATACGTGGGTGAGAAGAAAGTATTTACCGACGACGAAATTTCATTTGCACGCTCGGTGGCCGACGTTATCGTGTTGGTATACGAAACAGAACAGCTCAAGCTCTCGCAAAAGCGCCTGGAAGAGAAAAACGAGTCACTTAAAGATGCCATGGAGAGGCTTGTGGGCATGCAGTCTGACCTGATACAGCAAGAGAAGCTGGCTACACTGGGTATGCTCATCGCAGGAATTGCCCATGAGATAAACACGCCTTTAGGCGCCATCAAGGCATCTAACGAGAATCTGCAGGAAGGCCTCTTGGAGATGTTGGGAACAAAACTCAAAGATGCATCTCCGGAAATTCTCGATTACGGATACCGGCTTTACTGCTTAAATCCCGGCTACAACCGCCTCTTCTCCACCCGCGAAGAACGACAGTTCATCAGGAACATTGAAGCAGCATTGGAGGCAGATTATCCTGAGTTACAGAATAAATTATTCTTTGCAAGAAAAATAGTGGAGATTGGATTTTCAGAAATCAGTCCCGAACTCACCCCCTTCCTGCAACATCCGCAAAACAGTGGCATTTTTGTTTTTGCCAGTGATCTGAACAAAATCCGAAAATCAGTACTCACCATAGGCCTTGCTGCCGATAAGGCCACAAAAGTCGTCAGGGCGCTGAATACCTTTTCTCATGGTAACCTGGAAAAAGAAATCTTCTCTTTCAACCTGCAGGAAAATGTAGAGTCGGTGATAACCCTGCTTTGGAACAAAATTAAACAGGGAGCCACCATCATAAACTCTATCAGCAAAGACATACATATCACCGCCAACCCTGAAGAACTCTCACAGGTGTGGACCAACATACTCAACAATGCCCTCCAGGCCTCCGGCGGGCGTTGCACCATCTGGATTGATTACAGCATGAATGAAGAATACCATATCATCCGGATGGCCAATAATGGTCCGCCCATCCCCGAACATGCCCTTCCCAAAGTATTTGATGCCTTTTATTCTACCAAGAAAAGAGGAGAGGGCACAGGACTGGGACTCAGCATCGTCAAAAACATCCTTGAAAAGCACAAGGGTAAAATAGAATGCACCAGTGAACCTGAGAAAACAGTTTTCACCATCTTTGTACCAAGGCAACTATGATAAAAAAACTCGCCATACTCTGCGTTGATGATGAGCGCATTATTCTGGACTCACTCAGAATTCAGATTGAGAAACAATTCAAGCACGAATACATATACGAATACGCAGAGAGTGCCGAAGAAGCCTTTGAGGTAATTGATGAATTGCTGGGCATGCCGATAGATTTGCTGCTTGTGATATCAGACTACCAGATGCCCGGCATGAAAGGCGATGCCTTTGCAGAGGCCCTGAAAGAAAAACTTCCCAACCTGAATATCGTTTTGCTCACCGGACAGATGCCCGAAGAAATCTCCATGGATTTAATTAACAGACATATCATACTGAAGGTCGTGCATAAGCCATGGAAAGAACGTGAACTTATTGAAATCATAGAAAAACTTTCCGTCGATGCCGGAAAATAATGCCATACTCATCGTTGATGATGAACTCATCATTCTGGAATCGCTCAGAATTCAAATAAGCAAAATTCTACCTGAAGACTATGTTCTTGAAGTAGCCTCATCAGGTGAAGAATGCTTTCAGCTTATCGACGAGTTACTGAAAGATAAAATAAACCTTAAGCTGGTGATTTCTGATTTTCACTTAGGCGATATGGATGGCACCGATGTGCTTCGCTATGCAGTGAGTAGGTTCCCCGAGGTAAAAAAAGTTATTCTCAGCGGAGAATCAGACCTGGATATGATGAACAATTTCAAAAAAGAATATGGTTTCACAGCCATCATTAGCAAGCCATGGAATTTTAAGAGCATAGAGAATATCATCTTATCTATACTGAACAACGAAAAATAACCGGGGCACGAAACATTAGCCTCCATTTTTTTAGATCCTGTTTTTCCGATTATTATTTTC
>JBIIMV010000285.1:0-3263 GCA_044337805.1 Bacteroidia bacterium | reverse complement strand
ATTATGCCAGAGGCATCAGCAACAGATTCACAGCGTATGGATCGGTGTATACCACTGCGGCACTTTTTGGTGTTGCACAAATTGATATGGGTGTCTGCACACGGCTCTGTGCCAAAGACAGTATCTGGGGAATGAGCCTTCAGTCGGGTTTTAACGTAGGTACTTTTTTTAAACCAGGAACGAGTGCTTTCTGGCCCGAGTTAGCCTTCAATTATTACAGGCATTATGGAAAGCGCCGACATTTCGTATATGTTGGAGCAGGAAGCTGGGTAGAGACTGCAGGAAAGGGAACTTATGGCAGAACCATTGAAAACAGGTTTTTCCCATGGCTTCATCTTGGGCATACCTGGAATCGCGGGGTATGGACTTATCAGCTGGAAGCCAGACTTCTGGCCCCTTTTCAAAGCAATCAGGATGTCGTGGTTGATTATCTGAGACTGAGCGGCAGCAAAGGTGTCAGTGGCATTTATTTTTCATTAAACAGGAGGATCGGCAAATGATCAGAATTATCTTTTTTATAACATGCTGTACAATGCTGCTCGCCTGCAGCAAATTGAGAATGGATTCACTGATGTATAACAGCACCAAACTCGAAAGTTATCTCTGGGACGATTATTCGGGCGAAGTGGATTTCAGACTGGATGAATCTTATAAAATTGATCAGTCTATGTTGCACGAGTTAAATCTAACCTCAACGATTGAGGGCACATCATCCTCTGCAAAGATAGCCGCCATTTATCTGGGTGATACAAGCAAAATCGCTACTGATACTGTTATTCTTTATTGTCATGGCAATCGTGATCACATGGATTTTTACTGGCAGAGGGCTAAACTTCTTGCGCATATCGGTGGGAAGCATCATTATGGCGTCATGATGTTTGATTACCGTGGTTACGGAAAGTCTGAAGGTGAGTCTTCCGAAGCAGCCACTTATGCCGATACTCGGGCTGCATTAAGATGGCTTGCAGAACATGGTCTTAAATCAGAACGTTTCTTCATGTACGGCTTCAGTCTCGGCACTTCAGTGGTTTGTGAAGAGGCCAGTGCTCCGAGGGTAATGCGTCCTGCAGGAGTTATGCTTGAGGCTCCCTTCGCTTCTACTGAAGTGATGGTGCAGGATGGTTCGGGTCTTGCCATGCCCTCTGATTGGATCACGGATATCAAGGTTGATAATGTTGGGAAAATCGGATTGGTAACTTCTCCCTTGTTCTGGATTCATGGTATCGATGATTCTTTTCTATCCATAAAAACACATGGAGAGCCCGTCTACGAAAGGCACAGGTTCTACAAGGAAGCTCACCGGATTGCAGGTGCTGAGCATGGTGGTGTACCCCAAACCATGGGGTTCAGCAATTACCTCGAGGCCTTGAGTCAATTCATGCAGCATCCTCATTAAGCAGTGAGGGAAATGATTCCTCAAACATCTCCTGCCAAACGATTTCCTTCAAGACCTTTTTTCTTCTTGATATTGGGTTTGTTTATGATTGTAGGGAGTAAAACCCTATTGTCGGAGGGTATGTTTATGGATGGTCTTATTTATGCAACGATAGCAAAGAATCTGTCGCTTGGATTCGGAAGCTTCTGGAATCCGTATTTTACCGCTACCTGTATGTCTGATTTTCATGAGCATCCGCCCCTGGCTTTCGGCATTCAGAGTTTATTCTATTCTATTTTCGGTGATGCACTTATTATTGATAAGGCATACTCGCTCTTCACCTTTCTAGTTAACGGATTTGCGATTGCTGCAATCTGGAAGCGACTGCTGCTCAGGCACACCTGGTTACCCTTATTTCTTTGGCTGTCAACGCCCACAGTAATTTGGGCAAGCAGTAACAACGTGCTGGAGAATACCATGTCGATTTTTATTACGCTTTCAGTCTTTTTTTACCTCAGGAGTGAAGAGAACAACAAAGTGCTTTTTCTCTGCCTTTCCGGTATCCTGTTAACCCTGGGTTTTCTGTGCAAGGGTTTTGTGGCACTTTTCCCCTGGACTTTCCCATTATGGATGTGGCTATCGACGCGGCAAAAATCATTTATGATGATGTTGAAAGATTGCCTGTGTTTAATTTTCTTCTCCTTACTTCCTCTTATTCTGTTGTTTATGTTGCTTCCTGAAGCTCTGATCAGCATGGAAAAATACATGAATGTACAGGTGATCAACAGTATTAAAAATGTTCAGACTGTTCATTCACGTTTTTATATTCTGGAACGTCTCTTGCTTGATTTAATACCTGCATGTATATGCATGGTTCTGTTGCTGATGGCAGGCAGAGGCAAATCGCTTAATACTCATGGAGAAAAGAATTTGCGTAATCAGGGTATCGCATTCATTTTACTGGGTTTATCGGGGGTGTTGCCCATCATGATCAGCATGAAACAATCTGGATTTTATATTCTTGCTACTTTCCCTTTCTTCGCCATTGGCTTTGGAATGTTGTTTTTTCCTTTTGCCAATGCCCTCCTGGAAAAGATTCACTATCCCTCAAGGATGTTTTCGGTTTTCGGAGGGTTATCCTACTTTGTTTTTCTTGCCGGGCTGTTTCTTGTCATTTATTTTTCAGGCACACCCGGTCGTGATCAGAATAAGATTGATGATACGCATCGGGTTTTATCTCTTTTGCCTGAAGGCAGTATTATCAATATTCATCCTGAGTTATGGCATGACTGGAGTTTGCAAGCCTATTATGCAAGGAACAAAAATGTAAGTCTTGATCCAAATACTGCAAACAGGAGAAAATTTTTACTGGTTCTTAAAAGTCAATTTTCTGATACCCTCTCCTTGCATTATACTCCTGTTAATTTGTCTCTCAGGGAATATGCCTTGTTTCGCCGTATGGAATAGGAAGGAAGTTGTATTTACGATCCCGAAGCGCTTCTCTTTTTTCAGGATTTCTGATTGAATGCATCAAAAAAAAAGACGACCAACTTATGATCGTCTTTTCATGTAATTCAGGACAGGCTATTTTCCGTCGTGCTTCTTTTCTTTCCCTTTGCCTTTTTCCTTGTTTTGTTTGTAGCGCAAGTCAGGCTTGCCGTCTTTTCTGAGTTTTTTATTCTCCTTAAAACGTTTGTCGGGAGTGCCATCTTTTTTCATTTTCCGGTCATTTCCCGATTCCTCTTTGGAAGATTCTTTTGTAACAGGTTTTTCTTTTCCTGCCTGTTGCATGGGGGCTACTGCAGGAGGGGTTGCTTGAATCTGAGCCGGACGATCTTTGGTGGCAGGTTTTTCTTTAGAAGGACTTACCTGAACCGGAGCGGGACGC
>JBIIMV010000284.1:0-3281 GCA_044337805.1 Bacteroidia bacterium | reverse complement strand
CGGAGTATGGAAATACCCTCCGTAATCTCTGCGGCATGTCGGAGCATGCACATTATCACCTTGCACAAATCAGAGAATTAATCAAGGCTGCTCGATCAGAGCTCAAGACCAGGGCCTGAGCATTCCCTACCGAAAAAGCTCACCACCTGTAATACACCGAAATCTCAGTCAAGGGCCCTCCCATGCTGAAATCAAACTGTGTACTTCGGAACTTTTCGTTGGTGCCGGTAACATGGTTCTCAACGAAGCTGGAGCGCTGCTGAATCTGGAAATCACCGCGGGCCTGTATGCCGAGCATGAGGCGTTTTTGAAGGGGTATAAGCAAACCAATGCTCAAACCCATACCCATACTATTGTAATAAAAACTCTCGCGATATTGGGTAGCGGTAGAGCTGAGGTTTCGAAAAACAACGCGGTTTAAGGGATTCGTGCCTGTGATAGAATCTACACGATAGGTAAATTGAGATAAATCCTCATAACCGGAGCCATAAGTGTAAACCAGGTCGGCACCGAAATTCATGAGCCATCCGAACCTGACTTTTCTGCGATATTCATAACCTAAACGTAAGGCAAGGCTTTGTCTGGAACCACTTCGCACTTCGGAAATTTCGGTCAGGGAGTCGCTGAACAGCAGGCGCTCTTCGGGATAAAATCCTGTTGGGGAAGGAGGAAAAAACACTGCTTGTGCTCTCCAAGCATAAGCCCCATTCACACGTTTGTAAGTGAGCCCCAGGGGCACGTTCTCAGGGGAAGAGCCTATGAATACCGCTGCAAGAGTATTCACATTTAAGCCTATTTCATTCTTTTTGGAAAGGGAATCGCTCTGAGCTTGCGAGGAAGAATGAAGGACCAAAGCAAGAAAGAAAAGAAGAGGAGCTTTCATAAATGGCAGATAACTTGAGAAAAACTAATCAAGCCGCCAGTTATTGTCAGCAAGGTAACATCATTCTGTTTTCTTGATCAACACTTTATCAATGCGCACTCCATCCATATCAACTACTTCAACACGGTGTCCGAGCCACGTAAAATAATCTCCGGTTTGTGGAATTCTTCTTAATTCATGCAATATCAAACCACTTAGGGTATTCTGTGGATATTCGTTTTCAAAGCCCTCCAGTTCCAATTTCAGTAACAAATCATGGAGTGGGAATTGCCCATCAACGAGATAGCTGCCATCTTCTCTTTCAACAAAGCTGAAGTCTGCCTCATAGAAATCAGATACATCACCCACCAAGGCTTCGAGCAAATCGTTAAGGGTGACCAAGCCCTGCATTTGTCCGTACTCATCTATCACAATAGCCTGGTGTTTCTTCTCTGATTTAAACAGCTTTAAGGCTTCATAAGCCGATAGATTTTCTGATATAAATTGTGTCTGCGTCAAAAACCTGTTTAAGGTGAAATCAGGCTCATCGAGATGACGAAAAAGATCTTTGAGGAGAATGATTCCAAGAACATCTGAATTACGGTCGAGCACGGGATAAACAGAATGCATCTCCTGATTTACCCTTTCACGAATGGTTTTCACATCCGCATCTATCTCTATGCAAATGGTATCGCTCCGGTGGGTCATCAACGATGAAATTCTTCGGTTCCCCAGGTTGAACACACGATCTACAATTTCTTTTTCAATCTCTTCTATGGCTCCTTCCTCGGTGCCTTCCTTGATGATGGCCTTGATTTCTTCTTCGGTAACCTTGCTCTCTTCGGGTGTTCTGATTCCGAATAATCGGATGAGTCCGTCTGAGGATACCGTTAATAACCAGATAAAGGGCGCCATCACCAGAGATATGGAATACATGGGAAAAGCAAGGATTTTGGAAATCGGCTCCGGCATGGTCATTCCGATTCTCTTGGGCACCAGCTCACCAAGCACAAGAGAGAAAAAGGTAAGCGCTACCACAATGATGGTGGTGGCAATGAGTTCGCTGTGTTCGGCCAGAAGTGGGGATTGATTCAGATAAACAATCAAATCATCTTCAATTTTTTCGCCGCTGTAAATACCCGTGAGAATACCTATAAGGGTAATTCCTATTTGAACGGTACTGAGAAATTTGCCGGGATTCTCGGAGAGTTCAATGGCTTTACGGGCACCTTTATCTCCTGCCTTCGCCGCCCTTTCAAGCCTGGACCTTTTGGCCGATACCATGGCAATTTCGCTCATGGCAAAGACTCCGTTCAGGAGAATCAACAATAAAATGATCAATATTTCCACCCTGTAAAGGTAATGCGAAATGAAAAACGAAGAGGAAAGAGCCTCTCTCTCAAAAAAGGAGAACTATACGAATTCAGTAAGCGCCAAGATAGAAAATCAAGTAAAAGGACTATTCGCCCTCTGACTTGATGGATTTTGCAAGTCCGTTCTTGATGAGTTCCGACTCGTAAATTTTTACGGTAAAATCGGCGGCTGCACCCAGACGGTTGCTGAATTGCTTGGTTTTATAGGCATTTCCGGTGCCGCGCAGAAATTCCACGGCTCCAACCTGTTTTCCAAAGCGTTTCACGTAATTAATCCCCGGAATGCTGTCGGCATCGCCACTGATGACCAATGCTACATCGTAGGTGTCGGCAAGGGTTACCAAATCAACCGCAAGCTGGGTATCCACGCCTTTCTCCATCACATATTTGTTGAATAGATTTACTTTCCAATGACCGCATTCCACCACATCAACAAAATCGGTATCGCTGCGCATGCCATGGAAAAACTTCTTCATCCCTTCAAGCTGTGACTTCTTGAGCTGATAATATTCTTTGATGGTCTGAAAAAAATTCTTCCATACCTCATTGTCGAGCTCTGCACGCTTTATGCCGGGCTTATTCTGAAGGGTGAGCGCTCTGTAAGTCTTTCGCAAATCAACTTCTTTCTCAAACTGCTCCCGCATAACCGACTGAAACTTGGTGTCGTCTATGTCTATCTGATCTATGCTGCCAACTACATACCAATAGGTTCTCAAGATGGAAGACGCCTTTGCATTTCCGCCCTGTATGGCTGTGCCTCTGGTCCAGATCTTCAGGGCCTCCTGAAAAATATAGGGGTAAAAGGACTGATAGCTGGTGACCTGAAGGTTTAATTTACGCAATGAGCCAAATAAATTGGCTCCATCCACAAAGATGGCATATCGTATCATCGTATAATCTTTTATGTATTTCTTCAGGCAATATCTTCGGGTTTCAGCACAAATTTATCTTCTTGTTCTTTCAATCTCATGATCTGTCCTAAGGCATCGGGCACAACATCTGAACAAATTACAACGAAGCTGCCTTTCTTTGCGTTCCTGATGGCA
>JBIIMV010000283.1:0-3307 GCA_044337805.1 Bacteroidia bacterium | reverse complement strand
AGCGGCCGATAGTCACCCTGAGTATCGAGCGCACGCAGGATGTAACGGTTCGACCTTTGTCTGAAACCTGTTAGCCAGGTGAAGCGTGAATCGCGACTTCTGCCTTCGAGGTGCAATGCAGCACCCAGCAGAGAGCCTGTTACGGTGCCATTAAATTCTCGGGGTTTTTTATATTGAATATCGAGTACGGAAGCCATTTTATCTCCGTACTTGGCATCAAAACCTCCGGCAGAGAAAAGCACAGAGGAGACCATATCGGGATTAATAAAACTCAATCCTTCCTGTTGACCGGAGCGCACGAGGAAGGGTCGGTAAATTTCGATATCATTCACGTACACCAGATTTTCGTCGAAGTTGCCACCCCTGACATTGTATTGAGAGCTGAGTTCATTATTAGAACTCACACCTGGCATGGTTTTCAGGAGAGCCTCTATGCCTCCCGATGTGGGTAGGGTAGCCGCCAGCTTCGGGTCGAGGCGCATCAGGGTGGTGCTTCTTGTTGCGCCGTCTTCGACAGTAACCCCGCCGAGTTCAAGAATATTTGGCAGCAGGGCTACATTCCAGACAACAGATTCACCATTGGAAGCATTGACTGTTTTCTCCGCAGGCAGGAATGAGAATAGCAGGACCTTAAGTCTGATATTTTGCCCTGCGGGAATCTTTATTTCGTACCTGCCATTTTCATCAGAGAATGCGGCGATGGGAGAGCCTATGACACTTATCGAAGCACCTTCTACAGGCTTGCCTGATTGTTTGTCGCGGATGATACCTGATACCCCGGCTTGATTTTGTGCAAATGATGTCAGGGGGAGGACCCAACTGAGCAACAGGTATTTGAAAATCTTATTCAACCGGGGAATAACGGAAAGTAAGGATTAATATTTCTTTTTGAAATCCCCGTTTTTCCAGGCTCTGATAAATTTCGACCAGGCCACAGGATTCATGAGAGTAAGCGGTGGTGCCTGACCGGCGTAATATAATTTTGTTGACTGCTGCCTCATGGTATAATTGTAGTTGTTACCGGCATCAGAAGTAACGGAGGCATACTGTCTTTGAACCTTTTCAAGTTCAAGGTTTCTCTGAGCGCGGATAAGATCATCATCCGGCACGTCGAGGTTTAAGAACGCTTGTTTAAATTGCTCTCTGGTTGGCCAGGAGTAGATGACCGTTTCGCGCAGTCTGATGGTATCGGTGAACATCATCTGAATGATGGAGTAGCGATTTTCATCCAGGGTATCGGGGATGGTGAAAGTGGATTCCTGGTGGCCAATGGCGTCGAAAATAATCACGTCTCCTTCTTGTGCGACGAAGGAAAAGAAGCCATAATAGTCAGCCACGGTCCCGTGAGTGGTATTTTTCACCATGATGGTTGCGAAGGGAACCGGTTTCAGACTGTCACCGGTCACGATGACACCTGAGAACTGAATGGGTTTACGCTGAGTAAAGCCGGAGAGAGGAATCAATAAAAAGCAGAGAAGGACGAGCGAGCCCGCCCTTCCTGCGATTTTAAATATCAGGTTTCCCAAAAGCATCAGAGATGAATAACTTCCCCGTAAGCAGCTGCAGTGGCTTCCATCACGGCTTCACTCATGGTGGGGTGAGGATGAACGGTACGCAACATTTCGTGTCCTGTTGTTTCCAGTTTTCTGGCTGCTACAATTTCAGCAATCATCTCTGTTACATTGGCTCCTATCATGTGCGCGCCCAGCAGTTCTCCATACTTGGCATCATAGATAACCTTCACAAAGCCGTCTTTGGCTCCGGCCGCGCTGGCTTTACCTGAGGCTGAGAAGGGGAATTTGCCCACCTTTATCTGATAGCCTGCTTCACGGGCCGCCTTTTCGGTTAATCCTACAGATGCAATTTCAGGAGAGCAGTAGGTGCATCCGGGGATGTTACCATAATCAAGAGGTTCGGGGTGATGTCCCGCAATCTTCTCTACGCAGATTATACCTTCGGCACTGGCTACATGCGCGAGCGCCTGGCCACCGACACAGTCTCCTATGGCATAAACACCGGGAACAGAGGTCAGGTAAAACTCATTGACCTTGATTTTACCTTTTTCAGTGGTTACTTTAGATTCTTCAAGGCCGATGTTTTCGAGGTTGGCTTGTATACCTGCTGCAGAAAGCACGATATCAGCTTCCAGATTAAGCTCACCTGTCTTTGTTTTTACTTTCACTTTACAACCTTGTCCTGAGGTATCCACCGATTCTACATTTGATTCAGTATGGAGGTCGATACCCATGGCTTTAAAGGATTTTGCGAGAGCTTTTGATACCTCTTCATCCTCAACGGGAACGATATTCGGCATGAATTCAACAATGGTGACCTTGGTTCCCATGGCAGCATAGAAGTACGCAAATTCAACACCGATGGCACCTGAGCCAACTACGATAAGAGAGTTTGGTTTTGAAGGCAGGGTCATGGCTTCGCGGTAGCCAATAACTTTTTTGCCGTCTTGTGGCAGGTTAGGAAGCTGGCGCGACCTGGCACCTACTGCAAGCAGAATATTTTTTGGTTCGTAGATGGTCACTTTTCCATCTTTTCCGGTGACTTCAAGCTTTTTTCCGGGCTTTAACTTCCCGGTGCCTGCTATCACGTCAATCTTATTTTTTTTCATCAGGAACTGAATGCCCTTGCTCATTCCTCCTGCAACGTCGCGGCTTCTTTTTACCACGGCGCCGAAATCGGCTTCGGGCGCGGATGTTTTGATACCATAGTCGGAGGCGTGTTTGATGTATTCAAACACCTGCGCACTCTTTAACAGGGCTTTTGTTGGGATGCATCCCCAGTTAAGGCAAATACCGCCGAGCTCTTCGCGCTCAACAATAGCAGTTTTTAGTCCGAGCTGTGAAGCCCGAATAGCAGCAACATACCCACCGGGACCGCTGCCAACCACAATCAGGTCGTAATTCATTTCCTTGTTTTTTTCACATTTGAAGCGCGCTAAGTTACCCAAAAAAAATCAGCTCTATGTCTTGTTTTAACGCCCAATTCTGTTCATATTCGTCAATGATGAATTACCGATTGTTTTTCAGCAAGGCCTCCACTCAGTACCTTGACATTGAGCTCCGTATGGATGCTCCGAAGGGAAGCAAAATGGAACTTGTTATTCCACACTGGCGTCCGGGGCGATATGAGGCCGGGAATTTTGCAAAAAATGTGAAATCTTTTCGTGTCAGCGATGCTCTCGGGCAAGCACTGAATTTCCGCAAATCTGCAATGAACCGCTGGGAGGTTGATTTGCTTCCGGGCAGCAAAGAGTTGGTGGTGCAGTATAGCTATTATGCTGCAGAGCTCAATG
>JBIIMV010000281.1:0-3311 GCA_044337805.1 Bacteroidia bacterium | reverse complement strand
TAATTGGAGGCAAGGGTATAAACAAAAATATCAGTTTGCCCTTTTTGTACCGCAGAACAAACAATTTTCTTTCCATCGTCGGAGTAGGCGTAATCAATGATTTTTTCGAAAATAAAAAGGGGTGGCCTTTTTTCAATCTTTTTACTTTCAATGTTGTACATGGTAAAGTTTACTTCTCCTTTATGTTCCGTTACGAAGGAGAATAACTTTGATGATGGGTGCCATGAAATAAGTGGATAGGAGAAATCATCAATTCTTTCCAGCTTGGGATATTTTGCGAAAATCCTCTTCTTCTTTCCGGTGTTGAGGTCGAGGGTATAAATTTTAATTCTTCCCAATTGGTGACTGGCGAATGCAGCGTATTTACCGTCGGGGCTGATTTTGAATTGACTGATGCGTGTTTTTTTGGCAGGACGGCCAATTTTGAAATCAGAAACTGGAACAGGAAATTTGTTTTCATCCATCAGATATCTCTGACGGTAAAAGTTTATCATCTCCTGGTTCATTGTTTTGAGCGAGGCCCCGAGAACAAAAACGAATCCGCTTTCGATATTACGGCTCACGCGGGTCATGTAAAGGATATTGGGTATTACTGAAATGCCATAACCTGAATAGACAAAGTTCCACATTGCCATTCCTGCTCGCACGGCTTTTTCACCGCTCAGGTGGCTGATGTTTTTGAATTTTTTTGAGAGCACTTCATCTCTGAACAATGCCTCATTCTGTGAGTCCCAGTGTCCGCCCAGATACCTTGTGAGTCCTTTCAGATACCAATCCGGAACCGTAAGCAGTGCGGAACTTTTTAACACATCCTTCCAACTGCCTCCAAAGAGGATCTGGTTTATCATCACTTCGGCAATCCCACTCCTTATTTGTTTTTCCAATTGTGTGTGGTCACCTTCGTAATAAACAATCAGTTTTGAGCCTGTGATTCTCGCTGCCCCGCCAATATTGAATTGTCCGTCAGAGGAGAGACCAATATTGCTTGTTCTGAAATCTGACAGTTTGTTGTAGACAACAATCTGAAACCGGTCTTCCATCTGGAAATCAAGTATGGTTTCAAGGTCTTTTATATTGTCTATCGCAGATTGCGATATATAAGAAGCAAGTTCACTTCCGTTTTTGTACAGAAATACATCGAATTTCTCAAATTTCATGAATTGCCAGTCTCTCTCAGCATATTGAATTCTGTTTTTACCAAAGTCGTTTTGTGTTCCGTTATAGAACTGTGCTCGAGTGGAAAATATGGCGCCAAAGCACAAAAGAAAGACTATGGGGTAATTTTTAATTCTCTTTGGCTCGGGCATAAAACTAAGATAAGGCTAATTTATGGTTATTCCGTTTTTTCTAATCTGATTCCGGCGGCCATAATTCCTGTAAGCGGATTAACCCGCATACCCTGTTCCATAAAGAATTTATAATGCCCTTTCTGCTTAAATCTGAAATTCTTTTTAAAAGGAATCTGACTGTCAATAACATCGCCCGAGCCCTTCCCCAGCCAGTTTCCCTGTTCATCAGCAAGTATGCATTCAAGCGTATCTCTGGATACTTTTCCATCCGGATAACGGGTATCAAGAAACAGAAAAAGATTGCTGTAGGGATAAGCAGATGAATTCCTGATGTTAATGATCATGTTGCAGGTTTGTTGCGGATCTTTTACATCGAACTCGAAAAGAAGGCGATTGTTGCTTGCCCAGTTGAATTTGTCTAATTCACGGTTTTCCTCGTAAATACGTGACTTATCGCAAGAACAGAACCCTGCAATGAAAGCGAAACATAATACACGCACTAGGATTTTCATTCCTGAGGTTTTTGAGGAGAATCTCCCGACCCTCCCGGTCTTTGAGGTCGGGGACGTCTTTCATTACGTCTTTGCTGACCTTGTTGGGGTGGTTTTTCGTTAGGCTGCTGAGGTCTCTCTCTGCGTTCACCTTGCGCTCCCTGTGGTCTTGTTTGTTGAGGCCTTCCGGAAGTTCCTTGTTGGTTTGCAGGAGGTCTTTGACGATTTTGTCTGTTCTGGGAGGAGGGGGCAGAACCTTCTTGTCGGACTGAAGCTGAGGTATTTTTGTTGTCTCTGCTATGTTGTCCCTGGCGGGGTTTTCTTTTGCTTTTCTTTTTGTCGAATCGGGTTAGACTATCCTGTCCTACTACATTTTCGAAGTCCGGACCTTTAGCTACCGGTTCTTCTTCTTCGACAAAGTCATGAATTGTTTCGGGATTTAGCAACAGACCTGTTTTGGCGGATTCCTGGATTTCTTTAACCCTTTCCGGGCTGAGAGGAATAATTTTGGATCCTTCACCGGGCATTTGATAGAATAGCTTCCTTTTGAAGATATCCGTTTTGATAAGAAAGGCAGTGCCGTTCTGAATGACTAGTTTTTCGTGATTCTGCGGGAAGTCTCTTAGCGCATCCATATATGAATCAAGTTCATAATTCAGGCAGCATTTAAGTTTCCCGCACTGCCCGGCCAGTTTCATCGGATTTAGTGAAAGTTGCTGGTAGCGGGCAGCGGAGGTTGAAACCGAGCGAAAATCATTAAGCCATGTTGAGCAGCATAATTCTCTACCGCAACTCCCGATTCCACCGAGTCTCGCAGATTCCTGCCTGGCGCCGATTTGACGCATTTCAATTCTAACTTTGAATTCCTCGGCCAGCAGTTTAATCAGTTCTCTGAAGTCTACACGGTCTTCAGCGGTGTAGTAAAAAGTAGCCTTTGATTTATCACCCTGATATTCCACATCACTGATTTTCATTTGCAAGCCAAGTTGCCCGGCAATGATTCTCGCTTTGTACATGGTGGGTTGCTCAAGCTCCCTTGCAGAATGCCATTTATCGATATCCTGCTGTTTCGCTTTTCTAAATGCTTTCTTGAATTCAAAGGAGTCGTATTGTATTCCCTTTTTTTTCAGTTGTAATCTGACGAGTTCGCCCACCAGGGAAACAACGCCGATGTCATGTCCCGGAGACCCTTCAACAGCGATGATATCGCCGGATTGATGAGAAGACCCTGGTTCGGTTCGGAAGTATTCTTTTCTTCCATTTTTAAAACGCACTTCGATGATGTCGAATGTTTGAACGCCGGCAGGTTGTTGCATATTGACCAGCCAGTCAAAAACATTCATTTTTGCATTACAGCCTCCTACACCGCAGGCGCCGTTATTTTTACATCCTTTTGGAAGACCGTTATCAGTTGAGCATGAATTGCAAGCCATGTAGAGGGTTTATGCGGCAGTTTTTTCAGGGGTGCGAAAGCATCTGTTCATCTGATAGGTTGTATCAAGCATGATGAGTTTCAGATTGCCATTGCCTT
>JBIIMV010000282.1:0-3311 GCA_044337805.1 Bacteroidia bacterium | reverse complement strand
AATACCAATGGTATGGTCGCTGTAACCAATCGTGTACCTGGCATAATTTTTCTTAAGCCAGCTTACAGTAAGCAAGTTTACATTTTCAGGACGGGTGGGATACTGAGAAACACAATGCAGAATAGATATCTGCTCATGCTCGCGGGTTACAACCTCCAGCGCATCATCCAGCTCCTTCCTGCCCGCCATACCCGTACTCAGAATAATGGGAATGCGCGTTTCAGCCAATGCCTGTAACAATGGCAGATTGGTAAGATCACGACTGGCTACCTTCAGATAGTCAGGCCTGAATAAACGCAGCATAGAAAGACATCCCACCGCACACAGCGTTTCCACAAAATCCAATCCGAATGATTTTGCATGCCGGTAAACTTCAAAATGCTGTTCATCATTCAGCTCTAAACGGGCACGATGCTCACCATAAGTGGCACCGAAAGAATGTACCGAAGTATAAGGCTTCTCCATCTGCGAGCGGGAGAGCTCCTCGTTAAGGTCGCGGCGTGTCATTTTTACCGCATCCATTCCTTTGAGCTTAAGGCCAAACAGATTTTCCTCAACAGGCCGGGCAACCACCTCAACCAAAAGTTTTGCAAGATCAACAGAGCCATTGTGGTTCTGACCTATTTCACCAATCACATAAGTATGCGGAACTTCACTCGCCATAAATCAAGGGTTTATCGGGCAAAATTACCAATAATCAGCAATTTCGGGCTATATCACTGCACGGGGGCCTGCCGCTCGCAAGGCCTTGTCTAAAGCCATCATTCCTCTCCGCGGCCGGGCTTTCCGCTGCTACTCCTCGCCCCTGCCCGCTTCCTTAAGCAGGCTGCGGGGTATTCGCTGCAATCCCTCAGGCAAAAAAAAATATTCTCTGGGGGTTTTAAACCTCAACGCCACATCTTTGTCTTAACAACACAAAAAACAAATTACCGATCAATGAAAACGAAATTATTCCTTCTTGCGCTAAGCATTTCCGTAATCGCGCTCAATAGCTCCTGCCGCAAAATCGTAAGGGAAGCACAAGACACCCTCACCGCTTCAGATAACGAACAGGCAGAAGGCATTTCCGACGATGCCACCGCCATTGCCGACAATGCAGCCCGTCTGGGTAATCAGTTCAGCATGCGTACCGATGGCTCTCAATCCGTTTACGAAGCCCTCAGCCAATGCGCCACCATCACACACGATAGCCTCTCTAACCCAAAATCGCTCATCATCGACTTCGGCAGCACAAACTGCCTCTGCCGCGATGGCAGATACCGCAGAGGAAAAATTCTGGTTTCCTATACCGGTAAATATTTTGAAACAGGTTCGGTACGCACCATGACTTTCGATAATTTCTACCGTAACGACAACAAACTCGAAGGAACACGCACCATCACCAACAACGGCTTAAACGCTCAGGGCCAATTCTTCTGGACCATCAATGCCAACAACATGAAGGTGACAAAAACAGATGGTAAAATTCATACCTGGAACAGCACACGCACAAGAACCATGATAGCCGGACAATACACCACCGACTGGTACGACGATGAATACCTTATCTCAGGTTCCGCAAGCGGTATAAACGGCCGCGGTGAAAATTATACCGCACAAATCACAACCCCGCTTCATAGGGCATTAAGCTGCCGCTGGATTGATTCCGGTGTCATCGAAATCAGTCCGGAAGACCGCCGTACACGCATCGTGAATTTCGGCAGCGGCACTTGCGACAATGAAGCCACCATCACCGTTGGCAACCGCAGCCGCACCATCAACATGAACTAAAAAAAATACCCTCAAGAGCCGTTAGTAAGGATGTCGGCTTAAAAGGGCCTGACAGGTCTCCCTTCCTCAGGGAGGCCTGTTTTTTTTTATTTTATATTCAGAACAAGGCAGGCCTAAACAACCCCTACCATCCCGTACAAAGTATCTTTGCATAGGCAGCTCTGCATGGATATCGCTGCTTCTGCCATCTACCTGTTGGTGTCTCCGTTAATGTGCTTTGAATTCCTATTCGGATGCTGCCTTGCTGTTCCCTTGTGAGATTCGGCCTTTGCCGGTGTTAGCTGAAAAAACCACGCGCACGCTGAAACCGGGGCGCACAATCTGCACCGGACCGGACTTCCTGAGGATATTCGCAGCTACATAACGCAAAAGGTCATCTTCTATCGTTTCATAACCCTCCGGATTTGTGATCAACCCTTTCCATTTTCCTTCGCGTTCCTCTCCAAAAACAAACTCTCTCCGGCCCGCGGTAGTGAGCTTGACATACATCAGATGGAGCTCGGCCTCCTGCCATTCCTCTGCCCTAAAAATAGAATCCTGAAACAAGGCAGCCAGAGACTTCACCCATAGCGCTCCTTTCCTTTCCTCAGGCTTTGGAACCTCGTCCCAGGCCAACAGTGCGGCAGGTATGTTTCCCTCTGCACGCTGACGCTTAAAGGCTTCCATGCGCTCTTGCCAAAATGCAGAAACAGCTCCCGGAAAAACATCAAAAAAATCGGTGCAGACCATCTGTAAACGCCTCTTTGCTCTGATGCTCAGCTTGCGGTATTCGCTCAGACTTATAACCTGTTGATGCTCGTTGATCAACAACACCTCCAATAACAATTGTACCGATGAAGTCGTGTTGAAAGCCACAAATGACTCTTCATGATACACCCTGCCCCAACGGTCCTGCCACCACAGATTTTCGCCTGTAGCCAATAAGAGCGCGCGCTCATAAGGCCAGGGCAATGCCTGTCCTTCGGCAGGGTGCATCACGGTTTTGAAGACAGTTGCACTCTTCCACGCAGCAGGGAAAATATCCTGTCGGTGCAAACAAAGCTGCTCCACTTCATGAATGATTTCCTCATTGAAAAAATCCTGCCCCCGGCGACGAAGGAGCAGCTGTGCACAGCGCCCGATGGGAATACCCATGCTTTCACAAAAAATCGGCAATACCTCAAAAAGCGATTTCTTTTCCCCTCTTAAAATTTTATACAATACCCACCTTTGTTCAGAAGGAGAATGGGCGATATAATCAACCACCGCGGTTGTGCACTCACCCGGCTCAAATGTTTGTATGTCTTGCATGAAGTGTAACAGCCCGAATGGAGTTCTCTCTGCTTCGGTGCTCAGGTCAGGGAAATACCTCAGGAGGCTCTGTTCTTCACTTCCTGTGAACGCATTACAATCTTGCATCAGCCAGTCCGGAAATACGCTGCGGGAGCGCAGTTCAGCAAGCAGGTCGTTTTTTGAGGGCAAGCGAAATCGATGCAAACCACAAAAAAGAGACAGTATCAGACAGCCTGTTTGAAGGTCTGCTGACTCCTTGAAACACGATC
>JBIIMV010000279.1:0-3330 GCA_044337805.1 Bacteroidia bacterium | reverse complement strand
ATTTACCACTGGCAGCAGCAAGTGAGGCACTCAGCTCAAGATTGTTCTCCAGTATTTTAATGTCAGACTGCAGGGCTATACGCTCGGCCTCACCTAACTCAGCCAGTCCGGCTTTCTCAATTTCCGTGTTTAACTCTCTTCCGATTTTTTCTTCTGCCAGTGCCTGATCAATTTCTGTCTGGTACTTGATTATTTTCTCTGTATTGCTGCGTTGTTCGCGCAACTTTGATTTTTGTCCGGCCTCAAGCTCCCCTATCTGCTGACTGAGCTGCTCTTTCTTTTCGCCTTTGGCTGAACTTTGCGCCTCTTTAAGTCTGGAAAGCTCCTGATTATTTTCTGCCAGCTCATTTTCTATCTGGAAATTATTTTCCTTCAGTTTGCTGATGAGCGTTTGCCTTGAAGCAATTTCTTTCTGCACAGCAACAGGGTCGGTTTCTGTCGCAGTGGCATTCTCCTGTTCTTTGTTGCTCTCCTCAGTAAGTTTCTTTATTTCTTCCCGGTCGTTGGTTCGAACTGCTTTTTCAACTCTGGCTGCATATTCGGCCGCCTGACTTGCTTCCTGCTTTTTCAGGGCTGCATCTTTGTCAAGAGCCATGGCAAGATTCAATGCAGCCTTTGCTTCAACGGCAGCAAGGTCGGCTCCGGCTCTGGCGGCCTCTGCCTCTTCAACAGCAATTTGCTTTGCGGCTGTTTCATTTGCTGCCTTTGCCTTGTCGGCCATTCGATCGGCCTCTGCATATTTCTCCTTTGCCTTAAAGGACTTCTGGTTGGCGTAGGCATAAGCTTTGCCTGCTCTTGCTTTGGCCTCTTCCGCATCTTTTTTTGCCTCCTGCGCATCCTCGTTTGCTATTTGCACCAAACGATTATTGCTTAGTCCGGGTGAACCGGCTTCTACAAACTGCACCTCTGCCTTGACCGGCTTTTCTGCTGTGTTTGCAACTGCATTGGCAGAACTACCCTCCTGAATCAAATCAGTATTCACGTCAAGTCCGGCCTTTGCCTTCAGCCATTCTGCACGCGCCAGTTGAGAACCTTCATCATCGGCTGTATCAGCAAAGAAGGTAAGTATCTCGAAGCTCTCTACACCATCTTTCTTTTTTTGACGGATTTCCTGGCGCAGGGGCCTCTCTTCGGTCATGCCGGGAATATCGACCATCTGCACCACAGGTGGCATTCCCGGGAACTCTATGGCATACTCGTAACGTTTTCCGACTCCCAGGTTCACACGATAAAGACCATCTGCTGATTTTGGTTTGTAGGTGCCGACCTGTTTTTGAGTATCGTAACTCTTGATGATGATTTTTGGCAGCGGATCGCCGGCTGAGGCACGAAAAAATTGTCCGCGCACCATCGCAATTGTCGGTGGAATACGGGTTGTACTGATTTTATAGATGGTAATTTTTCCTGAGGGTACAGAGCGGCGGCTGGAAAAGTAAGCATGCGTTCCCTGAGCATCGGGGATATATTGTATATCATCGTCGGGCGTATTCACAGCAAAATCCATGTTCACGGGCTTACCCCAGGTATTGGTTGCAGCATCCCATTCTGATCTAAAGACATCATATCCCCCCATACTGTTATGTCCTTTCGATGAAAAGTAAAGGGTTTTACCGTCAGGCGTCACATAAGGAAAATCCTCATCATAGGCTGTATTTACAATGGCTCCGAGATTTACCGGTTTGGTCCAGGTGAAATTCGGTAGTCTGCTGGTCTTGTAAATATCCCGGCTCTTGCCATCTTCACCGTAACTGGAAAAGTATATGTCGCTGCTGGTTTGTCTGACTACAATGGTGGATTTATCTTTTTTCTTCTTGTCGGCAGATGTCATCAGGTCTTCGGGCTTCACCACCAGCTTTGCGTCTACCTTGGTAAGGTCGTAGGCACGGAAGTACTCTGCTTCATTCATTGTTTTTCGCTCCATCACCACGAGGTCTGTGACGTTTTTGAGCAAATCCTGTCCATTCCTGCACATTTCTATCTGCCTGTCCACTTCAAGCCGTGTGTTGGTCTTGCCTGAGGAACGCTTTTTAAATTCGGCGTAATTGGCCAGTGCCTCAGCGAAGCGATAATTCAGATGATAGGCGCGCCCTATGTGATAATAGATATCATCGTCGACGCCTTCTTTTCCGACGGCGGTCTTTAAAAAGCCCAGTGGCTTTTCTTTGTCTTCTGTAGCATACAGCAGGCAAACGCCGAATTTGTAATTTAAATTAGGATCTGCGGGATAAAGAGAGAGCAGCTGCGAAAACAAAGGCATTGCTTCCGGATACTCTTCTTCCCTGAAACGTTTTTCTGCCTCTGTCTTCAACTCTTTCTCTGATCCATATTCGTTCTGGGCAAAGGTGTGGAGGAACCCTTGTAGAAGAAAAAGCAAGACGAGGGCAAGAGATCTGTATAAACTAAGGTTTCCGGGGGGCATTGTTACTCTGGGAGGTTCTGCCGGCGCTGAGCAAATCGGGGGGCACAGTGCCTTGGCAAGACCGTTCATTCTTGCTTGGGATGGTTCGATTTTCTGAATTTGATGCGGGATTCCTGACGCTTCAGTAATCTTTCGATGTTTTTCTGGTGGGTAATCACGACAATCACACTGATGATAAGTGCAAACACAACCATGGACGGTTGTTCGGTAATGTTGATAGCCATCACCACGACCGGGAAAAAGAGGGAGGCGATGATGGAGCTGAGAGAGACATAGCGTGTTGACAGGAATACGAAAAGAAAGACGCCGATAGACATCAGTGCTGCCTGGGGGTTCAGAGCGAGCACAATACCCAGCAGGGTGGCCACTCCTTTGCCTCCACGAAAACCTGCAAAAACGGGAAAAATATGCCCAACCAGTGCGCAAACCCCCAGCCTTAGCTGCAGATGAAACAACTCCTCGGAACTCTGTCCGGGTTCTATGAAGATATGAATGAGATTTACTGCCAGCCAACCTTTGAAAACGTCGATCAACAAAACGGGTACTCCGGCACGATAACCCAATACACGAAAGGTGTTGGTGGCGCCGGCATTGCCGCTTCCGTGCTCTCTTACGTCGATGCCGTGAAAAAGTTGCCCTACCCATACTGCCGTTGGGACAGATCCGAGCAGGTACGCTATGATGAGGGTCAGGATGGTGACCGGGGTAATGAGCAAGGTTTTCTAATCTTGAAATACAAATTTAACAAAATGCTGAAAACCTTAACAAACCTAACAGATGGGCTTTCAACATCCGAATGTTGAAAGCCTTACTGCAGGTCGAACCAATTGCGCTTGCGCGAAAGCTTAAGGTCTTGTAAAACCGAGGCTTTTACGTTGATATCCAGAGAATAACTCTTTCTGAGTCCGAAG
>JBIIMV010000278.1:0-3341 GCA_044337805.1 Bacteroidia bacterium | reverse complement strand
CTTTTCGTAAGAGAAACGAATCGGCGGCAGGGAACCATCTGATTACACTTTAGCCTTAAGCAAAAAAAAAAATCTCCCAACATCAAGGAAGGGAGATTTTTTGTTTTTGATGATTCCTCAGGATGGCTTTTCTTCCTTTGGCTTCATCATTTCACGAATAAGCTTTATCTGCTCCTTCATCTTACGGATATCATCACGCAGCGCAGCAATTTTCTTTTCGGTATCTTTCTTCAATTCATCGGCATTTTTAGACTTGGCAAAGAAGCCAAGATTATTATCGAGAAGGGCTGCCTCACTCTCTTTTCTGCGAATTCTCTCCTGAAGATGATAGAGTTCATCGTTGGCTTTGTCTTTGGCACCCGGACCGGCAAGCATGCTTTCGTAACGTTGTGAATGAAACTGCTTGTGCTGCTCGTTTCGACTGGCACGAAGGAGGTCATAATGCTTGTCGAGGGCTTTTTTAAATGCCTGATTCACTGCCTCTTTTTCTCTGAAAGGAACAAGTCCGGTGGCAAACCACTCTTCCTGAAATTTCTTCAGCTCCTCAAGAGTAATAGAAGCATCTGCGTTTGGAACATAAGCCTCCACCCTCGCAATCATCTCTTTTTTCACCTTAAGATTTTCGTCCTGAGCAGAGTCTTTCTCAGCGAAATGAGCCTTTCTGTTCTCGAAGAAAGTATCACATGCCGTGCGGAAGCGGGTCCACATTTTTTCGGTGTGCTTGAAAGGTACGGGGCCGGTTTTCTTCCATTCCTCCTGAAGCTGCTTAAGTTTATCGGCTGCTTTCTTCCATTCTGTGCTGTCTTTCAGCGCCTCAGCTTGGGTAATAATTTCGTTCTTGATGCGGATATTTTCCTGCATCACCCTTTTCTGATTATCGTAAAATCCTTCCTTGGCCTTAAAGAACTTTTCGCGCTCTGCCCTGAAAAGTTGCCAGATTTCCTCATTCTCCTTCTTGGGACCGAAACCGGCTTTCTTCCACTCCTCCATCAAGCCTTCAATTTCCTCGTTTAGTTTCTGCCACCCTGCATGTGCTACAGGAATATCCTGAGCATTATACTCCCGCATTCTTTGCAACAAAACGGTCTTTTTAGCAAGACTTTCCTGCATCTTCGACTGATTCTCTTCCACCAGGCCTTTGAACTTGCCAAAGACCTTATCTCCGGCGGTCTTGAAACGCTCCCAGGTTTGCTCGGTAATTTCCTTTGCAACCGGCCCTGTTTCCTTCCATTGTCTTTGCAAGGACCTGTACACCTCCATGGCCTTGCGGAGGTCATCCTCTTGCTCCAGAGCCTCAGCCTTGAGGCACAGCTCCGTCTTAATTTCAAGATTCTTTCTTGCATCAAGATCGCGGAACTGATTAATCATCTTGACAAACTCGTAGAATTTATCAAGGTAGAATTTATAAGACTGCCCGATTTGTCTTGCCTCAGAAGGTTCAACCGCACCTGTATCTCTCCACCTTTGTTGCAGAGAATGTACCTTATCAAAATATACTTTGGTTTTACTGAAATCAGATGTTCCTGAGTCGAGCCCTTCAACAAGATGACGCAACTCATTGAGGATTTCTTTCTTAATCTCGGTATTTTTCTGCTGCTCCCGTTCACGTCTGCGTTTCAATTCCGCCCTTCTTTCATCAAGCTTCACAAAAATGGCCTGAACCTCTTCAGCCATAGCATCAGGCTGAAAGTTAAAATCTTCCTGCTGATGACTTTCATCTTCCAGAAATCTTGCCAGGGCTGCATTCTTCTCACCCTTCATGAACTCTCTGAACGACTCACGCAAGGTCCTGATATGCGCGTTCAGCGGGGCAATATCTTCAGCAGCAAGAAATTCTGCCGACTTCTTTAAAAAATCTTCTGCTTTGTAGCTCTGATAGGTCTCGGCAGGAACTTCCTGTTCGGGAATCTCCTGTTCATGCACCTCAGCGTCATGATCAGCAAGGTAGTGGGAAACACTGCCTTTTGTTTCTGTCACTTCCTGGTCCTTTTCTGATGGCTCAGAGGGTTCCGGCTGCACACCCTGCTGAGAATGCCCGGGCTCCATAGGCAATGATTCTTCATTTGCGCCTGTGGGGGTCAACGAATCTTTTTCTTCTTGCATACTGTTCGATTGTACTGCTTACGCAGATTCACCAAAATTAGAGATTTCCCAAGGTTTTTACAACTTTGTGCCCTCACCCCTCCCAATTAACCAAGAAATGAAAGCCTTTTTACTCAGCTCAATTTGTTTTTTTGCCCTGATTTCAGCGGCCTCAGCTCAATTTTCCGGCCCTGAAAGCGTAGAATACCACCCCGCCTCGCACAGTTACTTCGTTTCAAATACCAATACTCATTTGATTAACAGGGTTTGGCCCGGGGGCAACATTAGTGTTTTTGTTCCTAATTCCCAATTTGGCAATTCCGGCCCACACGGACTGGAGATTGTGGGCGACACCCTGTATGCATGCACAGGAAGCAGACTGCGTGCCTTCCGTTTATCTGACTCCACCCTGCTGTTCAACATAAACCTCAGCGCCGCTTTTCTAAACGGTATCACACACGACAATAACGGTTACCTATTCATCACTGACTTTACCAACAAAAGAATTTATCGGTTTAACACCCAAACCAGAGGATTCAACATCATGATCTCCAACACAGGTACCACCCCAAACGGCATCATCTATGACCCCTACGACGGAACCAATCCACGGCTTGTATTTGTTAACTGGGGTGCCAGTGCTCAGGTAAAAGCCGTGAATCTTGCAGACTCCAGCATCACCGTGCTGACCACCACTGCTCTTTCCAATATCGATGGTATTTGCAAAGGAAGAAACGGAGCATTTTACCTTGCCAGCTGGTCGCCAGCTCGCATAACCGCCTACGACAGCACCTTCGCAGGCCCCCCGGTCACCATCTCCTCCAACGTGAACAATCCGGCCGATATTTGCTACAATTTCGATGGCGACACCATTGCTGTTCCGAATGCGGGCAACAACACTGTTATCTACATCGGTCTCACGATTACCGGTGTTTCTGAAACTGCGGAGAACCATTTCCTCCTTTACCCCAATCCGGCTGCAGCGGAAATCAAATTTTCACTTCCTTTTTACAAAGAAAATTACAAAGTAAGCTTCTTCAACACCGCCGGAGCCATGGTACATTCCCAAAACCTACCACAGACAGGCTCCCTCGATATTTCAGATTTACCGGCAGGATATTTCTTTGTTGAATTATGCGACAACAAAGGAATCATCGGTAGAAGAGGCCTAATGATATGCAGATAGTTGTTTTACTGCCATTGCTGATTTTTAGTTCATTGCCGATGCAGCAGAAATTTAATCCTTTCGAAAAGCTAAA
>JBIIMV010000277.1:0-3350 GCA_044337805.1 Bacteroidia bacterium | reverse complement strand
GAGATATTTTCACCTTTTTCTGGGAAGGCAGTTCACAAATGGCTCGCCTTATCAGCATGAAAGAAGACCATCATGTACGATTCAGATGGGTCGACATGTATGAGCCGGTTTTCTTCGAATTCCGTATTGAAGTGGATGAGCTTACCGGCGACCTGGCCCTCATCATCACCGATTTTGCAGAAGATGATGTGGCGGTAGATTCAGCAAAGCTACTTTGGAAGAGCCAGATTGAAGCCTTGTTCCATGTGCTCGGTGCTCATAGTTAAGGCGCGAGAATTCAAAAATACGCGCTTTCAGGTGCAGGTTTTTGACCGTACCTTTGCTCCTATTATCTAGACCTGTATTGAAAACCGCAACCAGGCTGGTCCTTAAATCTTACCTGGGCCCTTTCGCCGTAACCCTCGTCATCTCCATGTTCGTGCTGCTGATGCAGTTCGTATGGAAATATATTGACGATCTGGTGGGCAAGGGACTTGAATGGACCATCATACTGGAGCTGATGTTTTATGTTTCAGCGACCTTGTTACCCATGGCGCTGCCGCTTGCCATTTTGCTGGCCTCCATCATGACCTTTGGCAACCTCGCCGAAAGCTATGAACTCACAGCACTAAAGTCTGCAGGGGTTTCTCTGATGCGGGTGATGCGTCCGCTCGTTATCACCACCGCACTCATGGCGGTTGGAGCCTTTCTTTTTTCGAACTATGTTCTGCCCGTGGCCAACCTTAAAATGGGCGCATTACTTTACGACGTAACACACCAAAAGCCAACACTGGAAATTAAAGAAGGCGTTTTTTACAGTGGCATTCAGGATTTTACCATAAAGGCAGGAAGAAAAGACAAAACGAACAACATCCTTTACGATCTGCTGATATACGATCATTCCAACAGAGTTGGCAACAACAAAATTATCGTGGCAAAGAAGGCCGATATGCGCCTTTCCGATGATGGCAATTTTCTTGTAATGACCCTTTTCGACGGCAACAGCTACGAAGAGGTATTCGACAGGTCATCAAAAGATTTCAAGCCTCATCTCAGGGTGAGCTTCAAAGAAGAAAAGCTTTACATGGATATGTCGGACTTCAAAATGGTACGAACCGACGAAACCCTGTTCAAAGACAATTATCAGATGTTGAACATCAGGCAGTTGATAGAACAGATCGATACACTCAAAATCGAATTCCGCTCCAGGCAAGAAATTTTTCTTTCCCAGATAAACCAAAATCTGTCCCAATGGCGCGATACCGTGCCGCGCTCACTTCTGGCCTACGACACCCTTCCCACCGCACCGGCGAGCTTCTATAAAAACCTGGAGGCAACTCAGCGTAAAGCCCTATATGATTACGCCCTTAACTCGGCACGCAGCCATGAGGCCTACCTCTCAACCGCTGTCAGCGATGTTGAGAACACTACAGAAACAATAAACCGCTTCTATATTGAGTGGCACAAGAAGTTCACGCTCTCCTTTGCCTGCCTCATCCTGTTTTTCATTGGTGCACCATTGGGTGCCATCATCAGAAAAGGCGGACTTGGACTCCCCATGGTTATGTCGGTATTGTTTTTTCTTTTGTTCCACGTTTTAACCATTACAGGAGAAAAATTTGCCAGGGAAGGTGTTTTATCTCCCCTTTATGGCTCCTGGATGGCCAGTGCCATCCTAATGCCGCTTGGCTTTTTTCTTACCTATAAAGCCACCAGAGAATCGGCGCTTTTCCGCATGGAGTCGTACCGCAATTTCTTCAAAAAGCTGCTGAGGCGGAGGACGGCAGCATGAGGGTATTACAGATTTGCAGCAAAATGCCCCTGCCCGAGACAGATGGGGGCTGTCGTGCTATGGCTGAGCTGAGCAGGGGTTTGTTTGAACAGGGAGTAGAATTGTATGTGGCCGGTTTTAAAACCCATAAACATCCGGGAACAACAAAAACAGAAAATAGCGGCCCCTTTGAAAAACCTGTTTTTCCTATTCACACAGATATTAAAATTCGTCCCGCAGCTTTGCTAAGAAATCTCCTCTTCAGCAAAAGCTCCTATAATCTGGAACGCTTTAATTCCAACATCATTCAGGACCAATGCAAAGCACTAATAAAAGAGATAAAGCCCGATGTCATTATCCTTGATGGCTTCTTCAGCTCTCCCCTCCTTCCCTGCATACGGGCTACAACAGCTGCTAAAGTGGTTTATCGTTCCCACAATGTTGAATGGAAGCTCTGGCAATCGCGTGCAGGCAATACCAAAAACCTTCTTGCCCGCGCCTACTTTAATACAATGGCTAAAAGACTGAGAGCCGAAGAAGAATCCTTTGCGAAAGAAGTAGATGCCTTTCTCTTTATCAGTGAAGAAGATGAAGCCTTTTGCAATACGTTAGCAGGAAAGACAAAAGGAATGATGCTGCCCTTCACCATCAAAGATCCACAGCCTGTAGGCAGCGACAAACATGAAGGAATCGTATTCTATCATCTCGGGGCAATGGACTGGTTTCCGAATGTAAGGGGCATACAGTGGTTTCTAAAAGAAGTATGGCCAGAGTTCCGGCAGCAAAGGCCAAAAGCCAGAATGTTGCTGGCAGGAAAAGGCATGTCAGAAGATTGGAAAAAAGCCGAAATACCCGGAGTCACCATTTTAGGAGAAATAGAAAATCCCCTTGAGCTTCTCGAACAGGCCGATGTGCTGATTGCACCCGTGTTTTCTGCTTCCGGCGTGAGAATAAAAATTCTTGAAGCGCTGAGTCATGGCAAACCTGTTATCACCCAAACCGAGGGAAAACAAGGCCTGCTGGAAAAACATCTGCAGGGAGTTGTAACAGCCAATGATGCAGATGAATATCTTAGGGCCATGATGGAATTGTATGATTCACCTGCTAAGTGCCGTGCATTATCGGCCGGTGCACTGCACTATACAAAAGCCTGCCATCACCGCGAAAAAATTTACAAAAGCCTTGCAGACTTTCTGCAGGAAATCAGCAAGCCTGCATGAAGATTCTCATTTTGCTCAGCCGCGTGCCCTACCCGCTCGAGAAAGGCGATAAACTGAGAGCCTATCATCAGATAAAAGGGCTTTCGCGCCATCACGAAATCATTCTTGTTGCCCTCAACGATTCCGCCCTGCACCCCGATGCAGTGAATGAGCTGAAAACCTTTTGTAAGCAGGTTTATGTATTTAACCTCAGTCGCCTGAGCATATTTTGGAACCTCGCAATTGCCTATTTCTCTCGCAGACCTTATCAGGTAAACTATTTTTATTCAAGAAGCATACACAAGAAAATTGAAAAAATTATCGATGAACAGCACCCCGACAGGATATATTGCCAGCTTACCCGTATGTCGGAATACGTAAAGGGCTACAACCACATTCCG
>JBIIMV010000276.1:0-3356 GCA_044337805.1 Bacteroidia bacterium | reverse complement strand
AATTCCTAAAACAAAAGGAGCGCAAACCACTACTGTAACGGATACCAAACTGGCAACATCATTTCTGCAAAAAGACAAATTCATCTTTATGAAAGGTCAAAGTATTATGGCTTATGACCTCGCTACAGGAAAGCCAATTTGGGCAGAAGCAGCCAAACAAAGAGGCTTACCCGATTTGGTGATTTACGATCCTGAAGGACTGATTATCTCCAGTGAAATTGATCCGAACAATACCATCTTCAAACCCACCATGGCTATGTATGATTATGCAACAGGAAAAGAATTGTGGGCCGAACAGGTAAAACTAAAGGGCAGTGTCAGAAATTACAGCTATTGCGATAAAGGACTTCTCATCAGTATGGAAGATGGCAAGGGAACCAGTTTTTTGAATATTGTAAATCTTGATAAAGGGGGCTTCGTTTTTGAAAACAACAATAAAGTGAACGGAAGCGTTCAGGAGCTCAGGCTTCTCGGCAACAATGTTTATGTCAGAACCCAAATCGAGGAAGACATCATCAATCTTGACAACAACAAAACAATCTTTGAGAAAAATCTCTCATCAAAAGAAGACAAACCATTGCTTAATGTGCGTTATGGTGATGCCTCTTATACCTTCAACCCATCCAATGAATTTCTTTTTGTAACAGACCTTTCTAAATCTACCCAGCGTGTTTTGGTAACCGAAAAAATTGACTTCGACGGAAATGAAAGTCCCGCAAAGATCGAGGTACTGAACAACCTCATTGTACTTAGTTCCTCACAGAATATTCAGGCATTTGATTTAAGCGGAAAGGCTGTTTACAAAAGCTATATACCCGCACCCGGTATTGCCGGATGGAAAAAGGCTTTACTCGCTACTTCAGCGGTACTGAATACCATGGATGCTATGCGGTATGCAGATTTAGAAGCTAAGGCAAGGGAAGCCGAGCGTAATGCTAAAACACCTCAGGGACGTGAAATATGTAATGCCTTTGCTCAACTTGGTAACAAAGGAGCTTCCATGCATTTGACAGCGGCCTCTCGCGAAATGGATATGATAAAAAAGCGCTATAAAGCAAGTGCTTCAGGCAACGATGTTCAGTTTGTTTTGGCTAAACTTGAATCAAAAGATTTTGCTCTAATGGGAGTTTCTAAGCTCGATGGAAAAACAATCAAGGAAATTAACTTCGGAAAAGATAAACAGCCACGTTACCTGCTCGACGATGTCGGAAGAATGGTATACTATCTTGCACCCTCAGGTGAACTAAAGGCCATCAGGTATTAAACAGATGTTTATGGTAAAAGAAAACGGCAGAGAATTGATAGATTCTCTGCCGTTTTCTTTTTTACAATAACACTACACGGCTTATTGCTTTTGGAAGCGAATGGCACAAAATTCATGCTTTTTGTTTCTGGTATGCAGCAGGTACATGCCCGTTGAAAGACTTTTTATATCGATGGATGTGCCCGTTGTTATCTTTTTTCTGAGTATCATCTTGCCCTCTATGTCGCTGATAAATATTTCATCTGTGCCTTCCGGCATTCCTTCAACAATAATATACGAATCGGATGGATTGGGATAAATTTTTAATCCGCTAACATGTGAGCTTTCCTCGCTCTGGAGTGAGGTAACAACAAGTGAGTCTCCGGTGACAATAATACTCGAATTAGATCCTGTGAAAAATATCCTGCTCGTATCGGCAATGTATATTCCCTTCAGTCCGATGTTTACATAAAAAGCATAATTTGTCCAGCTAAGCCCTCCGTCACGGGTGATGCTGTAATTGGCGCTGCTCTGCAAATTGGAAGCTCCGCATGCAATGCCGAAGTTGGCATCGTAAAATTTTAGATCGCTCACCTGTATGTTCAATCCAATGGTATCGGTGATGTTCCATGTGATATTGCCATCAGTGGTTTTTGCCACAACGCCGTTGTTATCAATGGCCCATCCGGTGTCGGCATTGAGAAAGCAAATCTGTTGTATCTCCCAAAGGCCGCTCACAAAGGTGCTTGTCCAGGATGCTCCGCCATTGGTGGTCTTGTATACGGTTGCTCCATTGCCTCCTATATATCCGGTGGCGGTGGTTAGGAAATGAACATCTTTCAAGGGCAGATTGGTGGAGGCGGAAGGAAAATTACTCTGGTTGGTCCATGTTGTGCCTCCGTTAATGGTTTTCACCACCTTCCCGTTCGCTCCTACAGCAAAACCTATGTTCGCGCTAGGGAAATCTATGGCATACATGGGGTCGATGCCATTAACATTGGCTTCTGTAAAATTGCTTCCATTGTTAGATGAAACAAATACGCTGCCTGTGAAATTGGTTAAGGCAATTTTGCTGCTTCCCAAAACAGCCATATCGGTAAAAGAGTCGGCAAAAAGAATCGTGTCACGATAGGCCGTCCAGCTTAATCCTCCATTCGTGGTTTTATAGGTAATGCCATAGTCGGTGCAGATGAACCCTGTGGTGGGATTAAAGAAATCTATTCTGGTATAAATGTCTCCTGTGGCTTCGTTGTCGTAGTTAACAAAGGTGGAATACGGTATGCTGCTGTCAAAGCGCAATTGTCCGTATGCTCCTGTTATAACGGCGGTTCCTGACTTTGTTATTGCACAGCTTCGCAGATTTCCGGTAAGTAAAAATGGTCCTGTCCAGTTTGTTCCGTTTGTGGTTCTGTAGACATATGACCCTGATACTGCAATGCCTGTGTCTTTGTTTACCATGTAGAAATCATAGTTGAAATCTGACAATCCCGGATTATGCACGGTCACCCAGTTTAATCCTCCGTTGATGGTCCTCGATATGCGGTTTCCATAGGTAGTTACATATCCAATGGTGTCGTTTACAAATCCTACACGATAAGAATCGGTTAAAGTATAGCCGCCAACAGCGGTCCAGTTTATTCCGCCATTGGTGGTTCTTCTGAGTCCGGTTCCGTTTGAGCCGACAAAGCCTGTATCTGCATTCAGGAAATAGATGGAGGTGTAGGTCTGAGCAACTCCGGTGGTCTGAGTGTTCCAGCTGAATCCACCATCGGTGGTTTTTGATACTCTTCCAATATTTCCGCACATGTAACCGACAGTATCGTTTACAAAGAATATGTCACGCATGGCAATGTTGATATCAAAGAATCTCTGAGTAAAACTCTGGGCACCATCGTCTGAGTAATATACATAGGTAGCACCATATGGTCCTGACCCTACTACATACACCCTGTTACTGTCGAGAAAATGCATGCTTTGGAAATCGGCATATACAGGAAACTTCAGATAGGCCCATGTTTGCCCGTTGTCATTGGAACGTATCATGGTTCCCGCTTTCCCTACGGCAAGCAGGCTGTGTGTACCAAACGGACGAATACGGTTAATGTCGAGCCCC
>JBIIMV010000275.1:0-3371 GCA_044337805.1 Bacteroidia bacterium | reverse complement strand
CTTTATTTTTTCAACATGAGACACAAAAGAATCACAAGCGGCGGAGTTTGGGAGCCGCGCATTGGATATTGCCGGGCGGTTGTTGCGGGCAATATGTTAGAGATCAGCGGCACAACATCCGCCACTACGGATGGCATGATACTGGGAAAAGACGATCCCTTTGAGCAGACGAGAGCGATTCTCGACAAGTTTGGTCAGATCATGAGCGAAGCAGGTTTTTCATGGAAAGACGTAGTGCGCACGCGGATGTATCTCACCAACATAGAGCATTGGGAAGCGGTAGGCAGGGCGCATGCCGTGTTTTGCGGAGATCATCCGCCGGCAGCCACCATGGTAGAAGTAAGCAGGTTGATACATCCTGACATGCTGGTGGAGATAGAGTTAAGTGCAGTGAAGACAGAATAAGGATAAAAGTTAGAAATCTCCAACTGTAACCCTACCGAGTCAATATCACTGATTAAGTTAATCAGTTTCCAATCCATCTTTATCCTAAAATGATATATCTGACCATCCATTTTGATACGATTTGATAAGCAAATACAAGATGATGAGATGAAATTGATGCTATAACCCTACCGTAAATACGGACGGATGACTCGTGGAGAATAAGCATTAATATTCAACCGCCAATTCCCGTGCAGAGAGCATACCTGAGTGGTAAAGGTTCAGTCTATATTTCTTACTTCGATTAATTTCCTCTCATAAAAATTCAAAGCGAAAAGGCTTCCGTATCCTTTTATGTGTTTGAAGACGCAGCCGCCGTCGATATTTATTGGACTTTCAAACCTCTGTGAAAGAATTTGCTCTCTTGTCCGCGGTGTATGTCCATGAATTAAAATTTTCCCGTTCAAATAATTCAAATCAACCGGAAAGTGCCGTATCCAAAGCATAGAAAATTTGTCCGACAGCGGCTTTTGGATAGTAAAGTTAAGACCCGCATGAACAAGGATAAAATCCCTGGTTTCTATATATAACCTGGTGCGTCTGAGGAAACTCAGATAGGTTGAATTCAGGTGAGCGATTGAATCAATGTTGAAGCTCTCCAGTGCCTTATCGCCACCGTTTTTAATCCACAGGGAAAAAGACTTTTCATCCTTATCTGAGCAAAGCATCATTTCCTCATGATTGCCTCTTAAAGTATGAATCCGGTATCCCTCCTTTCGCAGTTTCAGAATAAAATCAATCACTCCTTTACTGTCAGGGCCTCTGTCAATATAATCACCGAGACAGTATATCTTATCGCTTTTCTTTATGCCAATCCCTTCAAGAATCAGTTTCTTAAAAGTTTTGCTACAACCATGAATATCACCGATAATAAAAACCCGTGAAGACATTAAAACAATCTGCTTTTATCATTGGTGAATTCGAATTCAGTTTTAAAAATCCTTACCTTATTTCTGCCAATCAAGGGTGCCTTATTCACCACCCTGAATCCGTTCAGTATGGTTCCCGTGCTGTCCAGGTCATGCAACCAGATATCATCTTTAAAATTAATTATCAGGCAATGTCTGCGACTGATGGATCTGCCATCCGGTATCTTTACATCATTCACCATGATACCCTCTCTGCCAAATTTAATGATTGCTTTTTGAGTTTCCGTTTCTTTCATTGATTCCAAATTGCTCGCGGTGCAAAAGAGTGTTGATGGACTATACTGATTAAAACGATAATCCATAAAGAGCAATTTGGATTTCAGGGTTGGACGATTCTTATAATGATGCGTTTGCTGGGTTTCAAGTATAACGCCATAATTGTAATTCAGAAAATGATTTTCCGATTTGTCTGCTTTTAAAACTGTATGAGGAAAAACGGTTTTCCCTATGTGGAACATTGCGGAACAGACATAGTAATTGTTGGCAAAACACTTATTTGCGGGTTCTATTTCCAGTAAGGTTCTTGCTAAGTCCATGGCAGGCTCATAGCGATTCGTTTCATAGTAACATTGAAGCAATAAATTATAAGCTTCAAAATCTGAGGGATTACGGTGTACATGGTCGGAGAGCAATGAAATGGCTGTCGGGTAATTTTTCAGTGCCAGGTTCAAGCAGCCCAATTCTTTCTGCACATCTAATCTGGGATTCCATTTTAAGGCTTTTTCATAATAGGTTTTTGATAATTCTATTTCCTGTGCCATCAGGTGATACTTCCCTTTTTGAAGTAAAACATTGATATTGGGCTTGTATGTTTTCTCGGCATATTCCAGCACGGAGAAAGCACTTTGCCATTTTTTCCTTTCTAAAAGACGGGCGGCCTTTTCTGCTAACTCCCCTGCCTGAATAACTTCCTTGTCAAATATGACAGGTACCGACTGTGCCTGTATGGCCTCATTAAAATCTTTCATACTTTGAAAGCGCTGCTCAGGAAATTTAGCGATGGCCTTTAAAATAATTTCCTGTTGCCAGTTGGGTAAGCCTGTAATACCGAAATCTTTCATGTCATGGATTTCAGCAATTTCCTCAGCTGACATTCCAAAAAACGGATTTTGTCGGGTTAGCAATTCTAAAAGTGTAACACCTAAAGCATAAATATCTGCTCTTGGATCATTGTCGACCTGTATGTCGCTTCCCGGGGGCTCGGGACTCATGTAAGGCAAGGTGCCTCCACCCGTGTTGGCAACACCAAAGTCTGTGATTTTTATGGTTCTGTTTTCGGTAAAAAGAATATTATCCGGTTTAATATCGTGGTGGATGATTTCTTTTTCATGAACCAATTGAAGTGTTTTAGTAAGCTCGTCCATCCATTGCCATACCTGGGCAGATGAAATTTCTTCTTGGTGCATCCTATCTCTTAGACTTCCCAGCGGGCAATACTCCATGACGATGTACAGCAAATCATCCTGAACAAAATGATGCTTGTATAAAACAATATTGGGATGGTTAAACTTCGACACCATCTGCATCTCGTAGATGATATTGTGCTGCCTGCGCTTGTCTTCGTTTATTAATTGTTTAATGGCGACAAAACTCCCGGCATGTTCTTCCCTGGCCAAAAAGACCTTACCAAAGCCACCACTGCCGAGGTTTTTTACAAATCGGTATTTGTTATCAAACAATACAGACATATCCGGGGAGGTTAAGACATCATCTCTCCTGTGGGTGGTTTAGGATTTTTGGGATGGGAGGATTGATTGGGTGATTGGGTGATTGGTGGGATGAAGCATAAATAGTTTTGACATAATAAATCAGTTTGGGTTACTTTTAAATATAAACATGAAAGTAAACCTAAAACTTTGAGAATAAGTTGAGACTAATACAATGAAAATAATATTGCTAAAATTAACTATGTTTTATAAAGCCCTCAATTGAACTAGGGTCAATGCTGATTAACTCAAACTGAGGTAACTTAGTAGCTTCTAAATATTGGTTTGTAAT
>JBIIMV010000320.1:0-3000 GCA_044337805.1 Bacteroidia bacterium | reverse complement strand
TACAAAGGACTGAGCGGGTTTCCCAAACGCACCGAAAGTGAATACGACACTTTCGGCGTCGGACATTCCTCAACCTCCATCAGTGCCGCACTGGGAATGGCAGTGGCTTCAAGAGCAAAAGGCGAAACGAAAAAACAGCATATCGCTGTTATCGGCGATGGCGCCATGACGGCCGGATTGGCTTTTGAGGGAATGAACCATGCAGGTGTTGAAAACTCGAACATTCTTGTTGTCCTGAACGACAACTGCATGTCTATTGATCCCAATGTTGGCGCTCTCAAAGAATACCTGACCGATATCACCACCTCACATACCTACAACAAGGTCAAGGATGAGGTATGGAAACTCCTTGGTAAAATATCCCATTTCGGCCCCAATGCACAGACCATTGCCTCTAAAATAGAGAATGGTATCAAGGCTTCATTGTTACAGCAAAGTAACCTCTTTGAATCGCTGAAGTTCCGCTATTTTGGACCGGTTGACGGCCACGATGTAAATCGTCTGGTAAAAGTTTTTCAGGACCTGCGGGATATTCCGGGTCCGAAAATCCTTCATACCCTCACCGTTAAAGGCAAAGGATATAAATTTTCCGAAGAAGGCAACCAGACGGTATGGCACGCTCCGGGTCTATTCAACAAAGACACCGGAGAAATCATCAAAAGCACACCCGAAAAGCCACAGCCACCCAAGTATCAGGATGTATTCGGACACACCATCGTTGAGCTTGCCGAGAAAAACCCCCGTATCATGGGCATTACCCCGGCCATGCCAACGGGATGTTCCCTCAACATCATGATGAAGGCCATGCCCGACAGAGCATTCGACGTTGGTATAGCAGAACAGCACGCTGTTACCTTTTCAGCCGGACTTGCCACACAGGGCATGATACCCTTCTGCAACATTTACTCCTCTTTCATGCAAAGAGCCTATGACCAGGTAGTGCATGATGTGGCCCTTCAAAACCTGAATGTTGTTTTTTGCCTCGACAGAGGTGGCCTTGCCGGAGCTGATGGCCCGACCCACCATGGCGCTTTCGACCTTGCCTATTTCCGCTGCATTCCGAATATGACGGTTGCAGCACCCATGAATGAAGAAGAATTGCGCAATATGATGTATACCGCGCAACTGCCTGACATGGGTCCGTTTTCTATCCGCTATCCGCGTGGAAACGGTGTCATGCCTGACTGGAGAAAGCCATTCAGAGAAATCAAGGTAGGGCAGGGCAGAAAGCTACAAGATGGGAAAGACATCGCCATCTTAACCATCGGTCATATCGGAAATATCGCAGTAGAAGCGGTGAAGGTGCTTCAGCAGAATGGTGTTTCCGCTGCACATTACGACATGCGCTTTGTAAAGCCTGTTGATGAGGTGATGCTCCATGAAGTCTTCGGTAAGTTTGATAAAGTGATCACGGTTGAAGATGGTTGCATACAGGGAGGCTTTGGCAGTGCGGTAGTTGAGTTTATGGCAGATAACGGCTACAGCGCCATGGTAAAACGCCTCGGCATGCCTGATCGTTGGGTTGAACACGGAGAGCAGAAAGAACTTTATGATGAGTGCGGCTACGGCATCACCGGCATCACTGAAACTGCTATGGAATTGGTAGCAGTTCAGTCGGGAAGTATGGCAGGATAGGTATAGGCTGCAAGGGCCGGATTTTTCATACCTTACCATCCTGCGGTACCGGAAGAAACAAGCCCCATATTGAAAAATCAAAGACCTCGAAGCACAGACTTTTGAGGTCTTTTTATTTTGATTAGGTTTGCAGAAAGAATAACCCTGAATCATCTATGGGACGCATTTTTGAAAAACGCAAGCACAAAATTTTTGCCCGTTCTGCCAAGCTGAGCAAGCTATTTACCAAAATAGGGAAAGAAATTTCTATTGCAGTAAAATCTGCCGGACCAAACCCGGAGAGCAACTCGAGACTCAGGGCCATTATTGCCAATGCCAGAGCTTCGAATATGCCAAAGGCCAATATTGAAGCAGCGATAACCCGTGCATCCAGCAAAGGAGAGAAAGACTTTGAAGAGGTTACCTATGAAGGCAAGGGGCCGCATGGTGTAGCCATGGTCATTGAGACAGCCACAGACAATCCAACCCGCACCGTTGCCAATCTTCGCGCTGCGTTTACCAGGGGAGGGGGCAACCTGCTCACCAGTGGCTCGGTAGATTTTTTGTTCAGCCGCAAGGGTGTGTTTCTGATTGCCGCAGAAGGAATAAACCTTGAAGAGTTTGAGTTGGAGATGATTGACTTCGGCATGGAAGACATGGAAGAAGATGGAGAAGGCGGATTGTTAATTTATGTTCCATTCCAGGAATTTGGTACCATGCAAAAGGCGCTTGAAGACAAGGGTATTGAAATTAAGAATGCAGAGTTGCAGCGTATCCCGGCCACTTTGGTTGAACTTACCGAAGAGCAGGAGCAGGATTTTCAGAAGCTGATGGACAGGCTGGAAGATGATGATGACATCACGAATATCTGGCACAACATGAAGTAATATAAACCGGCGAAGGCCGGTTTTTTTTTATGGTAAAACACCCCGATGAAATGCGTCCTCTGCTGGCAGCAGGAGAGCTTTCCAACCTTTCATTCAAAAAGTTTCTGCGCCAAAAGTCCATTACGGAGGTGCAAGATCTCGCAAACGAAGTCAGCATGGAAGTGGAGAAGCAGGTCGACTGTACCTTGTGCGGAAATTGCTGCCGTAAACTGCAACCCGGACTGCACCATCAGGAAGCGGAACGGTTGGCCTCACTCTCTCAAATCGATGAAGAACTATTCAAACAAGAGCATGTTTTATTTGAAGGGGAACATTGTTATTTAAAAGCCAAACCTTGTTATTTTCTGCAAGGCAACCTTTGTACAATATATGATCAGAGACCTGAATCCTGCCGCGACTTTCCGCATTTGCGAAGCGGACATTTCAAATACAAACGAAGTATCTGGATCAATTATTCTCTCTGTCCGATTGTGTTTAATACCATTGAACGGATGAAGAA
>JBIIMV010000274.1:0-3375 GCA_044337805.1 Bacteroidia bacterium | reverse complement strand
GCCATCCCTGTTTTTTTGATCTAAACGGCCAATATCAACTACTGGTTGGCTCAACAACCGGGGCAGTATTCCGGTATTCAGGAATTGACGGCAACCTGAGCGGTGCCTTTAATTTAGTTTCGACCGAACTTCAAGGACTCGCATTAGGCAGCCGCTCTGCCTGTTCCGTAAGCGACCTGACATCTGATGGCCAGCCTGAAATGATTCTTGGAAATTTTTCCGGGGGACTGCATTTCTTCATGGGCGATTTACTGGCTACGTCCGGAGATGATGAAAATCCGGGTGAAAAAATGAAGCTATTCCCAAATCCTTCTGAAACAGGGCAAATCAATATAAGGGTTGCATGTAGAAAATGCACAACTCCTCATCGCATCCAGGTTTTCGAAATGAGCGGAAGACTTTTGTTAGACGAAATACGACAACCCGGCGAGCATCATCAAGTGAACACAAATTTAGGCTCCGGTTGTTATCTCGTAGTGGTAACAACTGATGAAGGCCGATACTCCGAAAAATGGATTGCGCATTGATGTCCAGAAGCCTCTCTATATCTCTGAGCATATTTTTTTTCACCCTTATTATTTTCGGGGGGTGCAGACGAGACATGCACGTCTGGAAGCAAGGCGCGGGTGAATATCCTGTTGAAATCGCAAAGATCGTCCAAACCAGGTGCGCCACTCCGGGCTGTCACACAAATGAAAGTAGGGCTGCGGCAGCCGGCTTATCCCTTGAGACCTGGGACGAACTTTTCAAGGGCACTGTTAACGGAGCGGCGGTAATTCCTTTCAGCCCTGAACAAAGCACCATGTTTCTGTTCACCAACACCTTCCCGGAACTTGGCGTTTCTGTGAGGCCCACCATGCCAGTAAATGAAGACTCACTCAGAAAAGAGGATGTTCAAACCATTATCAGTTGGATAAAACAAGGAGCTCCCGATCGTTCTGGAAAAGTGATGTTTCAGGACAATCCCTTACGCTCAAAATACTATGTAGTCAATCAGGGCTGTGACCTTGTCAGCGTTTTCGATGCAGAAACAAGACTACCAATGAGGTATATAGAAGTTGGTAACTTGCCTAACATTACCGAAAGCCCGCATCAAATCAGGATTTCTCCGGATGGCAAATACTGGTATGTTATTTTTCTAACGGGAAGATACTTCCAGAAGTACAGCACCCAAACAGACTCCCTTGTTGCTGAAGTCAATATCGGAATAGGGCAATGGAACACTTTTCAGATTTCCTCTGATGGAAGATATGCCTTTTTGGTTGATTACAACTCTGGCGAAGTAAACACTGTAGATGAGGGAATTGTTGCTTGCATAGATTTACAGACATTCAAAATTGTCAAGAAATATTGTTGTGGGATTTTTGATTTTCCGCATGCCATTGCCATTTACCCTGACAATCAAAAGCTGCTTGTCTTTAACCAAGAAGGTAGCCAATACTATCTGCTTGATTTTAATCCTGCAAACGGCAATTCCCTGGTCAGTCCCGGCTTTTCAGATGCAACAATGGATGGCACCCAGGGCAAAATACTTAAGCCACATGATGTAATCTTCAGTGAAGATGGTCTAGAATACTACGTCAGCTGTCAGGCAACCAACGAAGTAAGAATATTCGATTCACAAACGCATCAACTGCAGGCTATCATCCCGACAGGATTTTTTCCTCAAGAGCTCGCTCTGGATCCTGTGCAAAATTTGTTGTTCGTAACATGCATGGAGGACAAACTCACCTTCCCCGGGAATCGTGGCAGTGTTTATGTCATTGATCTCAACAGTAAATCTGTTAAAACCCGACTATACACAGGGCATCAACCACATGGAATTGCCATTGACAGAGCGCGGGGTATTGTAGCCGTAACAAACAGAAATTTTTCTTCAGACGGACCCGCGCCCCATCACACAACAGCATGTGGAGGACGCAATGGAAACGTATCCTTTATCGATCTCAGAAAACTTGAGTTTATACGGGGATCCTCAGTAGAGGTGTCTGTCGACCCCTACTTTATTTCAATAAAACCTTAATGCATTCAGACCAAAATTTCCTCGAGCCAGATTTCCTGAGCAAACTAAATGAATCACAGAAAAGTGCAGTTCTAAATACCGAAGGTCCAATGATGATAGTTGCAGGGGCGGGCTCCGGAAAAACCAGAGTCATCACCTTTCGCATTGCGCATCTCATTCAAAAAGGTATTGATCCTTTCAACATACTCGCCTTAACATTCACAAACAAAGCTGCTAATGAAATGAAGGCAAGAATTGCAGGAATGCTTGGAAGTACCGATGCGAGGAATCTTTGGATGGGCACCTTTCATTCCGTGTTTGCAAGAATACTGAGAAGCGAGGCAGACAAGCTCGGATACCCTCAGGATTTCACCATTTACGATACCGAAGACTCAAAGAATCTGCTCAAAGCGATTATCAGAGAATTGAATCTTGATGACAAACAATATAAACCCGGGGTTATCTACGGCAGGATATCTTCAGCAAAAAACAATCTCATTTCATGGCAGGCATATCAGAACAACAGGGAGATCAGGGTTCATGATGAGGCTGCCCGGATTCCTGAATGTGGCCGCATTTACGAACTATACGTAAATCGTTGTTTTCGCTCTTCCGCGATGGATTTTGATGATTTACTTTTCAACACCAATGTTTTATTTAAAGACCATCCGGAAACTTTAAATAAATATCAACATCGGTTTAAATATATCATGGTTGATGAATATCAGGACACCAACTATTCCCAATATTTAATTGTAAAAAAACTTGCCTCAGTATTTGAAAATATCTGCGTGGTGGGTGATGACGCGCAGAGTATTTACGCATTCAGAGGAGCCAACATCAGGAATATTTTAAATTTTAAAAACGACTATCCCGATCTGAAGACCTTTAAACTGGAGCAAAACTATCGATCCACCTCAAACATTGTAAAAGCAGCAAACAGCCTGATTGAAAAGAACCGTGAACAACTAGAAAAAGTAATCTGGACACATAATGAGGAGGGCGATAAAATTTCGGTTTCAAGAGCATTTTCTGACAATGAAGAAGGACAAATTGTTGCCCACTCCCTTTTTGGAACCGCATCACAAGAGCGCATTGGGTACGATAAGTTTGCAATTTTATACAGAACAAATTCCCAATCCAGAGCAATGGAGGAGGCATTACGCAGGCTTGGAATCCCTTACAAAATTTACGGAGGACTGGGCTTCTTTCAAAGAAAAGAAGTCAAGGATTTATTGGCTTACTGGAGACTTTCTGTGAACCCTGACGATGAGGAAGCATTGAAGAGAATCATCAATTATCCGGCACGGGGAATTGGACAAACCAGCATGGATAAAATCGTCGGTGCATCATCTGAACACAGAATCAGTTTG
>JBIIMV010000273.1:0-3392 GCA_044337805.1 Bacteroidia bacterium | reverse complement strand
TTTTCATGCCAAAGCCTGATATAACGCCTTTGCATGCCGCTGCCGTGATGCTGTGTCTTCGGAACTCTTCTCTTGCCGCAATATTGCTCATGTGTACTTCAATAACAGGAATGCCGACGGCTCTGATGGCATCTGCAATGGCTACAGAAGTATGAGAATAGCCGCCGGGGTTGAGTACAATGCCTGCTGCCTCTGCCGGCACGCTCTGCAGCAGGTTAATAATTTCCCCTTCTATGTTACTTTGTGCATAATGAAGTTCTGCTTTGCTGAAGTTCTGCTTCCATTGCCTGAGTATTTCTTCAAAGCTCTCGTTTCCGTATATGCCGGGCTCTCTCTTGCCTGTAAGGTTCAGATTGGGTCCGTTTATGATGTAGATTTTCATTTGCGGTTCTAATATGGCGAATTTCTGATTTTTTTCGGAACCGCTCTGTCGCTGCCTGTTGGTATTCTGCCACTATAACCGAACTTTTGCGCATCTCTCATGGTTTTTTTCCTTTTTCTGATTTTGCCTGTGAGGCCCGGGCGGTTTTTACGGGCAGGATGTTTTAATTCAGGGCTTTCTCTTTCTCTCTTCAATGCTATATTTGTACCGCATGCAGGAACACCGGGAACAGCCATTCAGGCCGCTTTTGTTATTGCTGCTGGTGCTTTCTCTTCTGCTTGCCTTTGCTGCATTACCTGCCGATATGTTGCGCAGTGCAGGCCTAAAGCCGCTCAGACTGTTCAGCGATCTTAAGCCTGATGCCCGTTACACAAAGCGTAAGGCCATGCAGATTCCGGGATCTGCTCTCCACACTGCTCCTTCTGCCGGAATGCTAAAGACGGCAGATTCGCTCAGCAATGACTCTGTTTTCTATTCATTCTCGCCCTTGCAGCACGCCCTGGCAGAGTTTTTTACTGCGCTGAAAACAAAAAAGAAGGTGCGTATTGCCTATTTCGGTGACAGTATGATTGAAGGTGACCTGATAACCCAGACCATCAGGGAACTTTACCAAAAGAAATATGGTGGCAGCGGTGTGGGTTTAATGCCGCTTACCAGTCCTGTTGCAGGGTTTCGTCAGTCTATTGTTCATTCATTCAGCCCTAATTGGCGAGAGAACAATATTCTTACGAATGCAGGAAAGGGGCGTGAGCCGGGTATCACCGGACATGTATTTTTTCCGCCTTCGGGTGCCGATACTTCAATGCCGGCAGCAGCGGTGGTCACCTATGCGGCAGGCCGTGGTTATGGCAATGGTGCTTTTCATCATGCCGGGGTGTTGCTGAAGACAAGTTCCTCAGGGCAATGGGTTTCCATAAAGTCCGGACGTAAGCCTGTTCAGCGTGTACAGCCCGTTAATGAAGGGCGTTTGCAACTGCTTTCTTTTGACATTGATGCTGAGCGCGGTCCGGTGCAGTTTCGCTTTGGCGGTGGCGATTTTCCGGTTTATGGTATCTCCTTTGATGCTGATTCAGGAGTTTATGTAGATAACCTTGCTTTTCGTGGAAACAGTGGAATGCCTATGACAAGAATTCCGTCCGACCTGCTCAGCGCCACCGATTCCCTTTTGGGTTATGATCTGGTGATTTTACATTACGGTATCAATGCTGTGAGTGCAGAGGTGAAAGATTATTCATGGTACACGCGGGGGCTGCTTCGTACCCTGCTGCATTTCCGTAAGGCCATGCCCGGCACTTCGGTGTTGCTTATTGGCACTGCCGATAAAGGCTACAATTCGGAAGATGGTTACATCACCGACCCCGGGGTTCCGCGTGTGGCTGAAGCACAGAAAAATGCTGCGAGGATGGCTCAGGCTGCCTTTATAGATCTCTTTGCACTGATGGGCGGAGAGGGCACCATGGTGCGTTGGGTGGAGTCTCCCGCTCCGTTGGCAAATAAAGATTACACGCATTTCAATTTCAGTGGCGCATCCCGCATCGGCAGGCTTATCTTCGATTGCCTTGAGCAGGAGAAGGAACTTTTTTATAAAAAGAATAGTGGTATATGATAGATAAAATAAAAATATATTATTTAATTTTTTTTATGATATTCTTGCCTTTGACTGTATTTTCCCAGTTTGATTCTCTGCGTAAGATGTATCCATTTCTTAAAATTTCGGAGAACAGCATTGCCGGAGACAGTCTTTTCTGGAAGAATCTGGGAGTTAAGCTGGATTCACTGAAACAGCGCGGTGAGGTACTCAATATTGTTCACATTGGCGATAGTCATCTGCAGGCCGGCTTCCTTACGGCTGTGGTTCGTCAGGGCTTACAAAAGCGATATGGCAATGCCGGTCCGGGCCTTCTGGTGCCCTATAAGGTGGGCAGAACCAACGAGCCTCCGCATGTTCGGAGTAAATCTCCTGTTCGCTGGCGTGCCCGGCGCATAGTATCAGACAAGGATACGCTGGCCATTGGTCTTTCCGGATTAACGGTGCAGGCGCGCAGGCAAGATGCAGAAATGGAGGTACAGCTGGTCTCTCCTCCCGGGCTGGACTATTCCATCTCTGCTCTTCAGGTTTTTAGCAGAAGTGCCGCAGGCGAAATGCCCGTTGCTGTCTGCGATAGTACACGTTGTGTTATGGCGCTTGTGGATCCACAAAAGCCCGCTGCGCAGATTCGCTTTGAAAGGCCTGTAAGTCGCTTTATGCTTGTTCCGCAACCGGGAAATGAGGACAGCCTCTTCACCCTTTTTGGAATGAATGGTATGAATGATTCAGCCGGTATCCGCTATCATACCATTGCTATCAATGGTGCTGAATACCGGCATTATCTTCAACAGGAATTGTTTTTTCAGCAGATGGCTTATCTCAGTCCTGATTTATTTGTTGTCTCTTTAGGTACCAATGAGGCGTTCTCTGTGCGTTTTGATACGCTGGCTTTTCGTCAGCAGGTTGATTCTATGCTCATGCGTCTTTCTTCCGCTTTTCCCAAGGCGGGCTTCCTGCTCGTTTGTCCGGGTGATGCCATGAAGGGCAGGAAGTATAAAAATCCGCGCAACAGACGCGCGGGAACGATTTTGCAATCGGTTGCTGTTCGACGGGGATGGAGCAGCTGGGATCTTTTTTCAGTGATGGGCGGCTATGGTAGTATACAGAAATGGTATTCAAAAGGGTTAACAGCGAAAGATAAGTTGCATCTGAATCGCCGTGGATATGAGTTGCAGGGTTATCTGCTACTATCGGCTCTGCTCAAAGCCATGAATGGAGATGAACATTGAGCCGATAAAAATAGCCGGGCAATTGCTGTATGATGAGAAGGCACCCCTTCTCTTCAATAGTCTTTTGTTTCTGATTTTGTTTCTGATTTTTCTTCCGCTCTATATTCCCCTGCGGCATCGTGTTACTCCACGGAATTTATGCCTGCTGCTATTCTCGGTTTTCTTTTACTATAAATCCAGCGGATGGTATTTC
>JBIIMV010000272.1:0-3395 GCA_044337805.1 Bacteroidia bacterium | reverse complement strand
TATTAAATTTTCCATTACATTAGAAATATTAGTACTATTTTTTCCATTTTCTTAAATCAATCATGGCTTGAAACCTACTTCCTTAAAAGCTGATTTACCGTTTCTTTTGCCTTATAAGTATGAAAATTTCCATTATAATGGAAAAATTAATATTAAAATTTCCATTACAATAGAATAATTAATACTAAAATTTCCATTACATTAGAATTTTAGGTCATTATCTTATTTATTTTTCTTCATATCTGCACGTATTGATTTTGTGCTTTTGCCTGATTGTTATGATGTATGAATGACTGAATGCAACTGCAGTACCTTCTTATCTTGTTTTGCCTTTGTTTATGTTTTTGCTCTTTTTTTCACTCTTTATTGAACGCGGGGTTATGCATCTTTCATGCTTGAAGATGCCGGCGCCATTATTTCTTTTACATTCCTCTCTGGTTCATCTTTCTTCTTATAAAAATTATTTCCCTTCCTGAATATTCTTATCAAATGACTAAGACTCCATTGTCGTGGTATTATTCCGGAAAGACTTTCCCACACATGATTTCAATCGATCACTTCTTCTACAAAATTTGTTGTATCAATGGATTCTTTAATTCTATTTGCAAATTCCAATGATGCCTTTTAACTAAAGCGGTTTTTCAACTATTGGCCTCTCTTTCTTACTAAATATATTTATTATCTAATTTAGCTGAGGGTCTTCGGGGAAGTAAGAGAGGAGGGCAAGGTCTTTCCCCATGCTGCGTAGTATGCTCTCCCACATATTCGGGTGCCTTGGGTTCATGATTTCATTTATCGTGGTGGGTGCTACCACCCAGGCGTTTTCTTCAAGTTCGCGATCTAATTGTCCGGCTTCCCAGCCGCTATACCCAATGAAGAATCTTAGCTGGCTTTCGTATACCTTGTTTTGTTGTATCAGCTTCTTTACCATATTGAAATCGCCGCCCCACCATAAGCCTGGCATGATGCGGATGGCCTCAGGAATCGTAGCGCCTAAGGTGTGAAGGAAGAAAAGGTTGTCTTTGCTTACAGGTCCGCCAAGATGTACGCTGTAGCTGCTCTCGTTTAGATCTTCTACCAGATCGCTGAGTTGTATGTCGACGGGTTTGTTTAAAGTGAAGCCAACGCTGCCTTCCCTGCCATGGTCGGCCAGCAGGATGACGGCCCGGTGAAAATAATGCTCGTGTATGGAGGGCTCGGCCAGCAGAAGCCTTCCTTTCTCTGGTTTTATCGGGTTGAGTGCCATATAGCAAGTTTACGTGATACACGCATGCCTCACAAATTAGAGGCCATTTTACTCAGGTCAATTTGTCAGATTTTTTCAACTGGCACGGGGCTTGCCCATCCCGCCCAGAAAATTTGTAACTTATGGCTCAAGGCAAAATCAATGTTCATACCGAGAACATCTTCCCCATCATCAAGAAATTCCTGTATTCTGACCATGAAATCTTCCTCAGAGAGCTGGTCTCTAACGCAGTGGATGCTACGCAAAAGCTGAAAACCCTCGCTTCGGTGGGTGAATTTAAGGGTGAGACAGGCGATGCTTTTATCGAGGTCTTGCTCGATAAGGAAGCTAAAACAATCACCATTCGTGACTGTGGTATTGGCATGACGGCTGAGGAAATTGAAAAGTATATCACCCAGATCGCCTTCTCTGGAGCGGAGGAGTTTGTAAACCTCTACAAGGACAAAACGCCGGATGCCCAGGCCATGATCGGACATTTTGGCCTTGGCTTCTATTCTGCTTTTATGGTGGCCGCCAAGGTCGAGATTCAGTCTCTGTCATGGCGGGATGGCTCTGAACCGGCTCGCTGGATCTGTGATGGTAGTCCTGAATATACGATTGAACAAGGCAGCCGCGACTTTCGTGGTACTGATGTGATTTTGCATGTTGCTGACGATTCTGTCGATTTTCTGGAACGCGATAAGATTGATGGACTCCTGAAGAAATATTGCCGCTTTTTGCCCGTGGAAATACGTTTTGGCAAGAAGAACGATTATGTGGAGAAGGATGGTAAGACGGAGACAGTGGAAGTGGACAATATCATCAACAACACCACGCCGGCATGGACCCGCAAGCCTGCCGACCTGACTGAAGAAGATTACAAATCCTTCTACAGGGAGCTCTATCCCATGAGCTTTGAGGAGCCGCTCTTCCATATCCACCTGAACGTGGATTATCCTTTTAACCTCACAGGTATCTTGTTTTTTCCTAAGCTACGCAACAGCATTGAGGTACAGAAGGAGAAGATTCAGCTGTACTGCAACCAGGTTTTTGTTACGGATTCAGTGGAGAACATCGTACCTGATTTTCTTACTTTGTTGCGCGGGGTTATCGACAGTCCTGATATCCCTCTGAACGTTTCTCGTTCTTACCTGCAAAGTGATGCCAATGTGAAGAAGATCTCCGCACACATCACCAAGAAAGTGGCCGATAAGCTGGATGAATTGTTCAGAAACGATCGTAAAGATTTTGAAGGTAAGTGGGAGGAGATGAAGGTGCTGGTAGAATATGGCATGATTACGGAGGAGAAGTTTTACGAAAAGGCACAGAAGTTTTCTTTGCTCAAAACCACCGGCAATGAGTTCTTCACCTTTGATGAATATCGTGAGCGCGTGAAACCCGTTCAGACCGACAAGGAGGAGCGTGTGGTGTATTTATATACCACTGACCCCTCTGCTCAGCATGCCCAGGTGAAGGCGGCTACGGAACGCGGTTATTCAGTTCTGGTGTTTGATAGCCCCTTGGATAGTCATTTTATCAATCATCTGGAAAGTAAGTTCGAGAAAACCTCTTTTGCGCGTGTAGATGCGGATACTTTGGATAAGTTGATTAAGAAAGACGAGCCTATGCCGATGAAGCTTAGTGAGAAAGAGCAGGAGGAGTTAAAACCGGTGATTGAACAGGTGGTAGACAAGGCTCGTTTTCATGTAGTGTTTGAGAGTTTGAGCGAGACGGATCGTCCGATGCAGGTGGTGCAACCTGAGTTTATGAGAAGGATGAAGGAGATGCAGGCTATGGGAGGAAGGGGAGGCTTTTATGGCAATATGCCTGAAATGTATAATCTGGTGGTGAATGCCAATCATCCTGTCATTAGCAAGATACTAAACGAGCAGGATGATACACGTAGGAACCTTCTTGCCCGTCAGACTGCTGATCTGGCTTTGCTTTCGCAGAATCTTTTAAAAGGTGAGGAGCTTACAGGCTTTATTGAGCGCACCTATGGCCTTTTGAATTAAATTTGTGTGTGTTGTGGTGTGTTACCGGAGTCGAAAGGCTCCGGTTTTTTATTTTTAACAGCAGGCATTTTCTCAAATCAGCAGGATGTTTTTCTGCATGCACTGTTGACCCGAATGAATAAGTGAGGCTTTATGGCAGTGGAATCCGGGCGTAT
>JBIIMV010000271.1:0-3396 GCA_044337805.1 Bacteroidia bacterium | reverse complement strand
CAGCCAAAAAAAAAGCCCCGTCGGACTCTTTGAAAATCCGGCGAACCTCCTTTTAACCAAACTGGAACGGTTATTCCTCTCAAATATAACATTTGCACTTATTAACAAATGAATGTTGGTAAACTTTTGTTGAAAAACTCTGTTATTTTGTCAATTTCGTTCGCTCTCCTCAAATTACGGGCAACCAAATAACCATGCAATCATGATTGTTTCACAAACACATAACAGTTCTCTAAAGTCTATTGCTTCTAAAGTGGAACAAGGTGAAAGAATAAGTGCGGAAGATGCCTTAATCCTTTATCGCGAAGCTGATCTGTCCTTTGCAGGTGCGCTGGCAAATCATGTAAGGGAGAGAATAAACGGGAACTATACCTTCTTCAATCGTAATTTCCATATTGAACCGACCAATATCTGTGTGTTCGACTGCAAATTCTGTTCTTATTCAAGGTTGTTAAAACAAAAGGAAGGTGCATGGGAATTGTCTGAGTCTGAAATACTTGAAAAGGTAAAATCCTACGAGGGAACACCTATTACTGAAGTGCATATCGTGGGCGGTGTTCACCCCAAAATGGGCCTTCATTTCTTTGCCTCGCTCATTAAAAAAATCAAGGAGATTCGTCCGGATCTTCATGTAAAGGCGTTTACCGCCGTTGAACTGGAATATATGTGCCGAAAAGCCAAGGTATCTTTTGAGGAAGGATTGCAAATTCTTAAAGAGCACGGACAGGATTCTCTTCCCGGTGGCGGCGCGGAAATTTTTGATGAGGAAATCAGGGAAAAAATTTGTGCTGATAAATGCTCTTCCCAGCAGTGGCTGGAAATTCATGAAACGGCCCACAAGCTTGGAATGCCCTCTAATGCCACAATGCTCTATGGTCATATTGAATCATATGAACACCGCATCGACCATATGAACCGGCTCAGACAACTTCAGGATAAAACCGGCGGATTCAACACGTTTATTCCCTTGAAATTCAGAAATAAGGACAATCAAATGTCGGCTATACCTGAAGTGAGTGTAGTGGAAGACCTGAAAAATTATGCCGTGGCTCGTATCTTTATGGATAATTTCAATCACATCAAGGCTTACTGGCCAATGATTGGCAGGGAAACAGCCAGACTCTCCATGGATTATGGTGTGGATGATTTAGACGGTACCATCGACGATTCAACAAAGATTTACACCATGGCTGGTAGCGAAGAAACGCATCCTGCCCTAAGCACAGAACAACTCGTTGAGCTCATTCGACTCGGGGGTAGGGTACCTGCTGAAAGAGATACTGTGTACAACATCATAAAGGATTACGGAAGTCAGGAGAAGCCTGCAACTGTATGAACTAAAAATCTTGAAAGTACTGAGCGGGCGCTGCTTACTCAGCCTACTCGCAGCCTTCTTCCGGGCCTCAGCACAGAGGTGCTCTTTAACCCATTCATACGACACAAAGATTTTATCGAGGTGCCATGTCTCCTTGCAATTTTACCCAGTGTATCGCCCTTGCGAACGGTGTATACACGCGATTTTCCTTTCTTCTGCTTGTAATCTTTAACATAGCTGAAAGTATGCTTGTCAATTTGAATCTTTCCGGTTTTCAGCTCGCAGTGCCCGAAATTGATCAGCAAATTCGGGTCAATGGCCATGCCTTTGTAACGAACTTCAAAATGTAAATGACTTCCGAACGAGCGACCGGTATTTCCGCCAAGACCAAGCAATTCGCCCGCTTCAACATGCTGTCCTATCTGAACATCAATTCGAGAAAGGTGGGCGTAAACGGTTTCCAGTCCGTTTTTGTGCCTCACCACCACTACGTTGCCGAATGTGGAGCTGCGGCGGGCAATTCTGACCATACCCTCGAAGGCGCAGCGCACGCTGTCGCCGGTTTCGAGGTTTATGTCGATGCCCAGGTGAAGTCTGTTTCTGCCGCGCGGACCAAAATTCGAGGTTACTTCTCCCGGAAAGGGATGGTGATAATCGCAGCTGCCCGGCTCAGGAAGTAAGATTTCTGTGGTATCGGGCTTTTCGGTAAGATCAATCTTATAGGGATTTACGCTGATGGTATCCCAGATGCCAAAGTAATCAAACCCCGGATCATATCCGGCTTCTGTCATCAGTGCATCGGGATCAAGGTTGTCGAGGTCGTCGAAACTCTCAATCTGTGGTATAACCGGCAGATGAAGCGTTCTAAATTTAAGGGGAATGGTGTCTTTATTGGTTTTACCCTCTCTCGCGCCCAAACGCTCATCTGCCATGACATTACCGAAAAAGCCGGTCAAGAGCCCTGTAAGGCTTATTATGGCAGTGATTTGGCGCAACATTTTTACATTCCTTGTTTGGTGTAACGTAATGGTCGGCGGCGAATTTATAGAAATATTTCACATCGGCAAATAATTTTTGATTAAACTTATCTTTCGTGTCTGTTTATAAAATTTCTCGTGTCTTTTTTCATTTGCATGGTTTCCGCACAAGCACAATGATTGCGCGAGGGATAGCAGCGTAAAGCCCGCAGCTTGCGAGGACTTGCAGCGGATAGCCCGGTGCCCGGACCTCAAATTCATTGTTTTCTAAACTGCCATTCTATTACGGGTACGCGCCCATACATGTAAAATTATATATTATATTAAATTTTAGGGTGTTTGGTTGTTTCGTACGGCAGGATTTTTTTGTTTTCGGCCTTAGCCCTATTTTTGCGGATATGAAAGCTACGATTCAAACCGCTAAAGGCACCATGGTTGCCGAACTTTATGACAAGGAAACGCCCGTAACTGCTAAGAATTTCGCTGATCTGGCGACAAAGGGTTTCTACGACGGACTTACTTTTCACAGGGTTATTCCCGGCTTTGTGGTGCAGGGTGGTTGCCCGAATTCACGCGAAGGGTCTACAGGTATGCCCGGAACCGGTGGGCCCGGATACCGGATTCCCTGTGAAACGAAGGCTGAAAAGCAGTTTCATGAAAGAGGGGTTCTCTCCATGGCTCACAGTGGGCCGAATACGGGTGGCTCTCAGTTTTTTATCGTTCTCGATCGTGCCTCAACGGCCCACCTCGATGGTTTGCATACCTGTTTCGGTAAGGTCATTGAAGGTCTGGATGTGCTCGACGACATTCGCATGAACGACCGTATCGAGAAAATTACAATTTCTGAATAAACGTCCCTCACCGGGGTTGATTCGCTGCTGCTGCATGCTGCCAGGAATTTTTGCTTTTCTGTTGACTCTGGTTTCCTGCTCTGCCTTGCCAACGTCAGCCCCGGGTCTCCCTGTATGGTATTCGGCAACGGAACAGGATTTTTTTGGCGGTGTGAAGGGTAGTCCATCAGGAACCGTCTATTCGGTTGAAATGTGCGCCCCGGTTTCCTACAAGGATTTTATGCCGGGTGACATGCACCTCGTAGGTAAGTGT
>JBIIMV010000313.1:0-3054 GCA_044337805.1 Bacteroidia bacterium | reverse complement strand
ATTTAATGAGAAAAAAATCAAAATCGTCAGTGCGAACAATCATTCGTCAAAACAGCTAAACCCTTTGTACATTCCGGCAGGCAAGCCTTTGGAAAGAGAATTTAACATCATTTTGTTCGATGACAGCCTCTCCCCTGCCCCGATCATACCCAAATCGGTACCCGCCGTAGGCAAGGTGCATCAAGGTATTTTTCCTGAAATCGTACCGGCAAAGGACATGGCACAGGAGGTTCAGAATATGCTGGGAATCAGTTATTATAAAAACTTACAAGGATTAAAGAGCAGCTACGTTGTAAAAATCATAGAGGATAAAAGAGGTAATCTGTGGGCCGCCACCCGCGGCGGCGGAGTGTGCCGTTATGACGGAAGTACATTTGCCCACTTTACAGAAAAACAAGGACTTGTTTCCAATGAAATCTGGGACATCATGGAAGATAGCCGGGGTAATATATGGATCGCCAGCATGGGCGGCGGAATAAGCAGATATGAAGGAAACAAAGGGTATCAGCAATGCGCAGAAAACCGTTGCGGTCATGATTTAAATAACAAAAATGAACGCAGGGCCCACCGGCAGAAACTCAGTAGCACCTTCACCAATTTCCGCGCAGAAGATGGCTTACCTAACAATAATACAAAAGGCTTGTTTGAAGATAGTAAAGGAAGAATTTGGTTTTGCGTTCAAAATGGTATTTGCGTATACGATGGAAAAACCTTTACCTCCATTGGCCAAGAACAAGGATTACCCAAATTTGATGCGCATCACATTGTGACTGACCGGGACGGTATGATCTGGATTGGCACCTATGGAGCAGGAATATTGAGAATCAATTACGACAGGCTAAGCCATCCCTGCCACCTCCGAACATGCAGACACCAGCGAGCCAATAGTGCCGACAGAATCAATCACGAAAAAGAGCTTTTGAAGACAATGGTGGCTTTTGAACAGACCAATGCCCATAGGCTAAACACCATTTACCAACTGCTATTCGACAGCAGGGAGCAACTATGGATAGGAAGTTATGAAGAGTTGATCAAAATTCAAACCGAGGCCTTGCAATCTGAATGCTTTAAAGGAAGCTGCAGGCATCAAGCAAGCAACAACCTCAGGGAACATGTCAGAGAAGCCTTAGTGGGAAAGATCATTGCCTACAACCAAAGCAATGGCCTCGCAGGCGCCATGATACTCGGGCTAAAAGAAGATCACAGACATAACCTCTGGATAGCCAGTTATTTCGGTGGCATCAAAAAATTTGACGGCAAAAACTTTCTTAATATTACAGAGAAGCAAGGACTTCCATCAGGTGAAGCATTTTGCACCCTGGAAGACCGATATGGCAATATCTGGATGACAGGCAGAAACATGGGGCTCTGTAAGTATGCCGGAGAAACATATACGCATTTATCAGTAAAAGACGGCTTACCTGACAACAAGGTGAACGGGATTACAGGCGACAGCAGCGGTACCATCTGGATAAGCACGGAAGATGGAAGTATGTCCTCTCTGAATAAGGATAAAATCATCTCAAAGATTGCAGAAAAAGACAGGAATGGATATTCTTCGTTTTGTTTGACACGTGATAATAAAGGTCGTATCTGGCAGGGCTATTGGGGCACGGGAGTGGCCTGTCTGGATGGAGACAAAGTGAAATTTTACAAAGATTTTGGTCAGTTAGATGGGGGGCTCATCAGGTTTTTAGTTCCCGATAAACATCATAACATCTGGTTAGGAGCTCATGATAAAGGAATATTGAGATACGATGGAAAAACCACTATCCGATACACTGTTGAACAAGGATTATCAAATAACCAGGTGATAGCTGCAACCATAGATCTCAAAGGAAATTTATGGGTTGGCATGCGCGATGGAAGCATCAGTGTTTTAAAGCCATCAAAGCCCGATAGCCCCTGTCACAGGCAAGCTTGTTCACATCGTGCTGACCAGCCTAAAGAGCTTGCCGAGCACCTTAGAGAATCACATTATGAACTGAGTATCCTTGAAAACCCAAATCAAAAAACACATCCTGCATCCAGCATCATTTGCGATAAAACAGGTCGCATATGGGTCGGAGAGGGTGGTAATGGCCTATACTGCATCGAAGGAAACAAAGCCTTACGATTCACCACAGAAAACGGCCTGGCGAATGAGTTTATCAACGCTCTGGCGGAAGATCCTTCAGGTGACATCTGGATAGGTTCACGAAACGGAATCAGTAGACTGAGTATAAAAAAAATCAATGAAATAGAATCAAAAATAAAAGCAGAAACCACTACCGATAATGAAAATCTTTTTAAGCATTACTCCTATTCCGACGGCTTTCTGGGTGTAGGGGTCAATCAAAACGCGATGTGGATGGGTCCGGACGAAAATCTGTGGATTGGTGCCAACGACCGCCTGACCATTTTTCATCCAAATGAATTAAAAAAAGATACCATATTGCCCCAAATACAGCTCACCGGACTGGAGTTATTCAATGAAAAGGCAAACTGGACCGCGGTAGCCATGAACCCTGATACAACCCTGCGTCTGCAAAATGGGATGGAGCTTTCCGGTATGCGTTTCGATAGCCTGATGCGCTGGTATGAAGTGCCACTTAATCTCAGCCTTGCCCACAACAATAATTTTTTAAACTTCAGATATGTGGCACCGAATGGTCATAAGCCTCATAAAATCAGATACTGTTACATGTTAGATGGACTGGAGAAGAACTGGAATTCCATCACAAATAAAACTGAGGCGAACTATAGCAACCTTGCACCCGGTGATTACAATTTCAGGGTATATGCCATCAACAGCGAAGGGCTAAAAGGCAAGGAACTCCATTACCCCTTCAGTATTCGTCCGCCATGGTGGAAGACCTGGTGGGCCTACCTTTCCTACCTGTGCCTGTCGGTTCTTACCCTCATTCTTTACATTCGGTACAGAGAGAGAAATCTTTTGGAACGCCAGAGAGTACTGAATATTAAAGTGAATGAAGCCACGCGGGAAATCCGACATCAGAAAGAAGAGGTTGAAAAAGAAAAAAACCGAAGCGAAGAATTGCTGCTCAATATTCT
>JBIIMV010000270.1:0-3408 GCA_044337805.1 Bacteroidia bacterium | reverse complement strand
GTTCACCGGGGCTTTCGTTAAGTTTTCTTTTCATTTCAATCGACTGTCCCATCACAACAGCACCCTGAACCACTTTAAAATAATTGGCGGCGGTTTCATTATCGTTGACAGAGGCAATAGAGAGCACATCGACCTCATCAATTACCGGACTTACCACAGCAGACTTTCCCTGATATTGTTCAAGGATGCTGATACGCTCTTTAATCTGATGAGCTCTTTCGAATTTCAGTTCAGCAGCGAGCTGATCCATTTCCCTTTTCAGATCACGTATGATAGACCAGGTATGGCCTTTGATGATTTGTTTTATTTGCTGAATCTGTTGATCGTAATCGCGAGAGGATTGTTTTCCCTCACAAGGTCCGAGACAATTCCCGATATGGTATTCCAGGCACAGCCTGTATTTACCTTTTTCGATAGAAGAAGCAGTTAGAGGAAGATTACATGAGCGCAGCGGGAACAATTTACGGATGAGATCCAGCAGTGTGAACATCATTTTACCAGATGGAAAAGGGCCGAAATACTGGGATCCGTCGGGAATTCTTTTACGAGTAGAAAAGACCCTTGGGAAAGGTTCATTACGAATACAAATCCATGGGTAGGTTTTATCATCTTTCAGGTTGACATTGTACCTTGGCTGATGCTGTTTTATGAGATTATTTTCCAGCAGAAGCGCATCCAGTTCCGTATGAACGATAAAATAGTTAATCTCAAAAATATTTCTGACCAGGACGCGGGTTTTAGCATCGGGAAGGTGCGTTCTAAGAAAATAAGAAGAGACCCGCTTTCTGAGATTTTTAGCTTTACCCACATAAATGACTTTACCTTGCAGATCAGAATAGATATAAACGCCCGGTTGTTCCGGAAGATTCTTGACAACGGGCAAAAGTTCTTCACGAAAGGGAGCCTTTTCAGACATACTTAATAGAGGAAACGGTTATGGGGATAACGTACCATTTGCAACCTTCTTACCTCTGCAGTCAAGACCTCACGAAGCTCGGCAATATTGTTACGTTCGGTGGCAGAAATAAAGATGCAAGGCGAGCCGAGGGCCGACATCCAGGTGCGTTTGAGTCTTTGAAGTCGTGTTTCAAAAGGGGCATCCTCCTGTATGATTTCACCTTCGACGGGCGCATCAGGATTTTTATAGGCATCAACCTTATTGAAAACAAGGATTTGAGGTTTTTCGCCTGCGCCGATTTCACGGAGGGTTTGTCTGACAATAGAAATCTGTGCTTCAAAAGAAGGATGAGAGATATCAACAACATGAAGAAGCAGATCGGCTTCTCTCACCTCATCAAGCGTGGATTTAAAAGATTCGATTAACTGCGTTGGGAGTTTTCTGATAAAGCCCACTGTATCGCTAAGCAGGAAAGGGATATTTTCGATGACCACTTTTCGAACTGTGGTATCGAGCGTTGCGAAGAGTTTATTTTCTGCAAGGACCTCACTTTTACTGAGGAGGTTCATGATAGTAGATTTGCCCACATTGGTATAACCCACCAGAGCCACACGAATAAACTCACCCCTGTTTTGACGTTGGGTGGCCATTTGCCTGTCGATAGACCTGAGCTTATCCTTAAGATTAGCAATACGATCACGAACGATTCGGCGATCGGTCTCAATTTCTTTTTCCCCCGGACCTTTCATACCGATTCCACCTCTTTGCTTTTGCAGGTGCGTCCACATGCGCGTCAGACGTGGAAGAAGATATTCGTATTGAGCCAGCTCTACCTGGGTGCGTGAATAGCTGGTTCTTGCACGGGCGGCAAAAATATCCAGGATGAGGTTGTTGCGGTCGAGGATTTTTACTTCGAGCGTTTTCTCCAGATTGCGCAGTTGCGATGGAGAAAGCTCATCATCGAAGATCACCATGTCGACCTCATTTTCGGCGACATAGGTTTTAATCTCGTTGAGCTTTCCTGTGCCAATAAAGGTGCGTGGGTCGGGGCGATCGAGTTTCTGAATAAAACGACGAAGAGGTTTAGCACCTGCCGTCACGGCAAGGAAACGAAGCTCTTCGAGGTATTCTTCAAGGAGTTCCTCAGGCTGATTACGGGTAACAATACCAACGAGAACGGCTTTTTCTTCCGAACCCGTGCTTTTCTTTATCTTCTTTTCTATCAAGGCTATTTACGCAGACCCTGGATGTAATCGGCCACCTGAGCAAGCTCCTGATCAGAGAGAACACCGGAAAATACAGGCATTGACTTACGGCCATTTTTGATAACCCCGATGGCCTCTTCTTTGGAAAGTACAGATGTTTGAAGGTTGGTTGCACCCAGCAGTCCCAAGGCACCATCTTCACCGTGGCACCTTGCACACTGGGCGTTATAGATAGCCTGAGCATCACCAGGGGCTGCGCCATTTTGGGTGTGAGTGGCAGGATAGGGCTGCTTTTTACTCATTTCAGCAAGCCCATAAGAAGCCAGAATGAGCACAAAAGACAGGATTGCAAGCCCTTTGTTTTTCTTTTTAAAAGCCACCACAGCAAGTGGAATGGAAGCCACCACAGCGATAAGCTTGATGATTTGCATGTCTTTAATGGCACCAATCTGGGAATACATCCAGATTCCTGTGATAAGGAACCCGGCACTGACAATCATTTCCGGTACCTTCAGGATTTTGGTCACCCGCTCCAGGGCGGAAGATCCGGAGAGTAAAAGGATGGTTTTCACCAGGTAGATCAGCAGAAACGCTGTAACGCAAATTTTGTGGGCAAGCAGGAGTTCCATAAAAAAAGAATGCGGCCTAAAGATAAGCCGCATTCCCTTAACAGAGATGATTATTTATTGTTTGGCGAAACGTACTGTTTGCGAAGCGCCTTCCCCGGCCAAACACAGCAGGTAAATTCCCTTAGGGAAAGCAGAGATATCGAGAGAACGGTTTTGGCCACCGGCAAGCATACTCACATCAGAATCATTCATCATGATACGACCATCAGCGGAGAAAACGGAGAGCGTGTATTTACCTGATTTTTTCAGGTCAATGTTCAGAAGAAAGTGATCTGATGCAGGATTAGGGAAGATAGAAATATTTCCAATATTGTTGAGTCTTTCGCTCAAGCCTGATGTAGTTGGGTTGTCGAGAACAGCGACATTCTTGGTAACCGTGGTTCCCAGAAGAGGGGCGACCGTGGTGATGACTGAAATCGAAAGAAGATAATTTTTATTGTTTGCATCATACCATTTGTAATCCAACTGATCCGTAGTTGTGGCACCAAGGAGTGTTGCATCGTTAATGGAAGAGGTGGTTTTCACCCTGAGAACATTGTTAAAGGTACCACCCGGCAGGATGAGGGTACCATAAGCATCAGCCACAGTGGAAGAAGTGCCGCTGCGGGTAACAGGGAAACCAAACAGAGTGTATGATGCGGCAAAAGCATCATTGTTGACATTCGCTGCGCCGAAG
>JBIIMV010000269.1:0-3410 GCA_044337805.1 Bacteroidia bacterium | reverse complement strand
CCTCGCTAAATAATTGATTTGAAATCGATACGAAGCCTGGGCATTATTCTCGGGATCATACTCATCCTGCTTGTTATCAAGCATTTCTTCTTTCCCGCGCCGAAAGGTGAAACATCCGGTGGCCCGCCGCAAAAGCCTCCTGCACCTGTGAGAGTGATGATTGCCGGCACAGATACTTTGCTTGAGGATATCTTTGTAAATGGAAGTCTCAGCGGCACAGAAAGCATTGATTTACAACCCGAGACCCAGGGAAAAGTAGTGTCATTGTTTTTTGAAGAAGGCGAGGAGGTGAAAAAGGGAGAGTTGCTCATTAAGCTTAATGATACGGAATTGCAAGCCGGTCTGAAGAAAGTTCAGTCACAGATAACCATTGCTTCAGAGAAATTAAATAGACTGAAGAAACTTATTGATGTCAATGGCATCAGCAGAGAAGAATATGAGAGTGCCCTCAATCTGGTACAGAGTCTTGAGGCCGACAAGGCATATACCGAGGCGATGATACAAAAGACAGAGCTAAGAGCGCCCTTCAGCGGGACAATTGGTCTGCGCAATGTATCACCGGGTAGTATGGTGAGCAGCGGAACCATTATTGCTACCCTTGAGCAGTCAGATCCAATGAAGCTTGATATCAGCGTCCCTGAGAAATATTCTCACCTGCTTGGGAAAGGTGCGCATTTGAGTTTTCGTGTAGAACAGCTTGAAGAAGAATTCCACGGCGTGGTTTATGCCACAGATCCACGTATCGATCCTTCAACACGCAGCCTTCGGTTAAGAGCCAGATGCAGTAACCCGGAAGGCAAACTTAAGGCAGGTTCATTTGCTCGTGTAAAGCTTGCGTTAAAGGAGCATATAGGAGCGGTGATGATACCCAGCGAAGCGATTGTGCCAGAGCTCAAGGGGAATAAGGTATTTATCGTAAAAAATGGAGAGAGTGTTCCAGTCTCGGTGCAAACAGGAATTCGGAGTAGCAGGAAGGTAGAAATTACCTCAGGACTTCAAGCGGGAGATTCGGTAATCGTATCGGGGTATATGCAGTTAAAGCCCGGGCAGAAGGTTAGCTTAGTGCGATAAACCCGGGACAAAGAACATGAATCTTTCCTCGCTAAGTATCAACAGACCTGTTTTAGCCATCGTGATGTCGGTGGTGATCATCATTTTTGGTTCTATTGGCTATCACTACCTGGGTGTTCGTGAATTTCCCGGGATAGATCCCCCTGTTATAACGGTACGAACAGTTTATCCCGGAGCCAATGCCGACATTATAGAGAGTCAGATTACAGAACCCCTCGAGAAGAGCATCAATGGCATTGCAGGAATACGTTCAGTATCATCGGCCAGCAATCAAGGTAGCTCCACCATTACGGTAGAATTTAATCTTGACGAGGATTTAGAGGCCGCAGCGAATGATGTGCGGGACAAGGTGAGCCAGGGATTAAGACTTTTGCCCCGTGATATTGACGGCGTTCCTGTAGTCACGAAGGCCGATGCGAACAGTGATGCGATTATTGCCATGACCGTAAAGAATCCGCAGAGGAACATTCTTGAGGTAAGTGCTTTTGCAGAGAATGTGATTGCTGAGCGTATACAAACAATACCCGGAGTCAGCAACATACAAATTTGGGGACAGAGACGATATGCCATGCGTATCTGGCTTGATGCCACAAAGATGGCTGCGGAAGGAGTCAGCATAACAGATGTAAAGTCAGCACTTGACAGAGAGCATGTTGAGCTGCCTTCCGGCAAGCTAAGTGGCAATCAGAATGAGCTCACGGTAAAGACCCTTGGAAGACTCGTCAGCGAGGAGCAGTTTAACAGACTGATTTTGCGCACAGCGGGCGGTCGGAATATTTATCTGCAGGATGTTGGGTATGCTCAACTTGGTCCTGAGAATGAAGAGACCATCCTGAAGGAAAGCGGGGAAGCAATGATAGGATTAGGAATTGTTCCCCAGCCGGGAGCCAATTATATCGATATCGCCACCGAGTTTTACAAGAGGTTTGAACAGTTAAAGAGAGAATTACCAGCCGATTATCAACTCAACATTGCTCTTGACAAAACCATTTTTATTAAGCGCAGCATCACCGAGGTGCAGGAGACCCTGGTTATTGCGATTTTGCTGGTGATACTCATCATCTATTTGTTTTTTCGTGATTGGATCATTGCACTCAGGCCGCTGATTGATATTCCCGTTTCTCTGATAGGGGCATTTTTCATCATGTACCTTTTCGGGTATTCCATCAACGTACTCACCTTACTCGCGATTGTGCTTGCCACAGGACTTGTTGTAGATGATGGCATTGTGGTAACCGAGAATATCTACAAGAAAGTGGAAGGCGGTATGGATTCGTTAAGGGCTGCGCATGAGGGTTCAAAAGAAATTTTCTTTGCAGTGATTTCTACTTCGCTCACGCTTGCCATCGTGTTTCTTCCCATCATGTTTTTGCAGGGTTTCGTTGGGCGGTTGTTCAGGGAGTTTGGGGTTGTATTAGCCGGTGCGGTGCTTATTTCAGCATTTGTGTCTTTGAGTCTCACCCCCATGCTGAATGCAAGACTGGTTCGCAAGAAGAAGGAAAAAGGAAGATTTTATCAAATAACAGAACCTTTTTTTTTACGATTGAACGAAGCTTACCGCGAGAGCCTTCGTGCCTTTCTGAGTTCCAGGCGACAGGCACTTGTTATTCTTTCGATTTGTGTGGGCATCATTTGGTTTTTTGGATCAAAGCTGCCTTCCGAGCTTGCGCCCTTGGATGATCGGAATTGGTTTCGGCTTGCAGTTACCGCACCTGAGGGTGTGTCGTATGAATTTACCGATGCCTTTATGGATAAGCTCGGTCATTTCATCAGTGATTCTGTTCCTGAGAAGAAGATAATGCTGAACGTTACGGCGCCCTCGTTTACGGGTTCCGGCGCGGTGAACTCAGGTTTTTCCAGAGTTGTACTGGTAGACTCAGAAAAACGAAAACGCAGTCAGCAGGAGATTGCCATGAAGATACAAAAGGCAGCCGCCATGTTTACCGAGGCAAAAGTTTTTGTGATACAGGAACAAACCATTTCTGCCGGAGGAGGAGGCAGAGGCGCCCTCCCCGTTCAGTTTGTTTTGCAGGCTCCTGATTTTGAAAGGCTGAAGCAGAAGCTTCCGGCTTTTCTGGATGAGGCCCGGAAGGATCCTGTTTTTCAGGGAGTGGATGTTGATTTGAAATTCAACAAGCCCGAGCTAAATATTGAGGTAGATCGTGAGAAGGCACGTGATCTTGGTATATCCATTGCCGATGTTGCGCAAACCCTGCAGCTATGTCTGAGTGCACAGCGCTTCGCATACTTTAACCTCGATGGCAAACAATATCAGGTAATAGGTCAGCTGATGAGAGCGAACAGAAATGATCCGTCTGACCTCACAGGTATTTATGTGA
>JBIIMV010000268.1:0-3422 GCA_044337805.1 Bacteroidia bacterium | reverse complement strand
GAGGTTTTCTTGTGATAGGCCATATAGCCGACGTAGGAAATGCCGGTGAAGGAGGTATCGAACTTTTTGTTGAAAAATCCGGGAGGAAAAGGATGATCGATGGCCCTGAACATGTAGAGCAGGTCATCAATTTTCTCTTCAGAGAATCTTTCAAAGCGATATTCAGATTCTTCCATCAATTCTGCCTAAATATAATTTGCTCAGACCAATTTCCAATCTGATAGATGCCATATCTTTTTTTCAGGTATGGATTGTTGCGGTCTTCGGGTTGACTGAAATGTTCTGCGGCAAGCTGACAGCGGAAGCCCAGGTCTCTGCTGTGGCTGAGCACTGCCGGCGAGTATGATCCATCGGGGAATGCTATCTCCCGAACCGGTTTTTGAATAAGGTTTTCAAGATAAGCCTTGGAATGTCTGATTTCTTCTCTTGCCTGCTCAGGTGCAATGTTGCCAAGATTGTTGTGCTCCCATCCGTGAGATCCTACGGAGATAAGCGGTGAACGGGAAAGCGTCAGAATCTCTTCGTCGTTCATGAGCTTCCAATGCTCCGATGTTTTGGAACTTACCGAGCTGAAGTCTTTGCCCAGCACCTTGTACAGTTCCTGTTTGTATGCATATTCAGGCTTCTCGTTTTTGATGATTTCAAGAAGTGATTTACCATCTTTTATGCGAATAGCCTGCTTGTTTCTTATCTCAAATTTTTCTTCTCCCAGCTTAAAATCTGCCTGTCTGAAGCTCGTTGTGATCTGAAGGAAATCTGCCCAGATGATTTTTTCTTCGCTGTGAAAAAGTCCGGTGACGTATACGGATGCTTTAACCCCATATCTCTCAAGAACAGGAAGTGCGTAGGTGAGGTTGTTGAGGTAGCCGTCGTCGAACGTTATGGCGACATTGCTTCGCCCTCTGTCAAATCTGCCCTCAAAAAAATCCTCTACGGAGATGATATTCGCGCACTTTTTCAGGTATCTCATCTGTTTTTCGAAGTCGGCAAGGTAACAGTGCCGGCGGTTGTATGGATTTGACTCTTTACAAACGCCATGATACATCAAAATGATATTTTTTTCGGCTGAGAGGAAATGATGATAAGGCATGCCGAAAGAACACAACGCAGTGTTTAATGCTGCTTTTGCCTTATGCCCAATTCTCCTTAATATCATGAATCTGTTAGGGTTTGCCGACGGATTGTGCTGTTCGCTTGTAAGGATTTCTTATGTCTTCAATGCTTCTTACCCATGGTAATGACATATTGAAGGATATGGTTTTTATCTTCTTCTGTTACCACCGTAGTTCCGGCATTCTTGTTGGCCATAGCCGACATCTTGGGAACCAGGTTTTTCCATTGAGCCTCGCTGTAGGCAGAGGGTCGCTTAAGGCCGTGACAGGACTGACAGTTTTTCTCGAATGCAGCTTTACCGCGTTCAAGATCAGACAAGCTAAGGCCGGGAAAAATGGTAGCGCCGCGTTCTGCATCGCTCTGCATAAGGGCTGTCTTTTTACCCGCCGTACACGCCAGCAACAGACAAAATACGGGAAATATTAATTTGGTTTTCAGGGAATTCAAGGGTTTGAAAAGTGAAGGAGTACGAAAATAGTTTATTTTTTTTTCGCTTGTCTGATGAAGGCTCCGTTTTGGTGTTTTGAAATTGTTAAAATTCCTGTTTTACGGATTTTATGTGTTGTTTTTAGGTGTTGATGGACAAAAACAGGACCTTTACAGCCATTACCTGCAAGCGAAGTGGACAGCTCGATAAAAAATTAAACCTTTGACAACTTTAAGCATCAAACATTCAAGTATTGAAGCATGCTGAAAAAGTTACTTTGCACGATACCGTTATTACTTTTTGGAATAACAATTCACGCTCAACAAGAAGACCAATCTTGCGGAACTTCAGTACCCGGTGAAATCTGGGAAAATGAGTTTCAAAAATTAATTTCAGAATTCAAAACCAAACAAATAAGCCCAAAGCAATCTTCAACAGTTTATACTATTCCAATAATCTTTCATGTAATACATAGCGGACAGCCTGTTGGTACTTTTCCTAATATTTCACAAGGACAAATAAATTCTCAGATAACTGTTTTAAATCAAGACTTTAGTGGCAACGGATTTAATTCCACTAATTATCCTTCTAATGCTTTTGTAAATTGGGTAATCGCACAATCATTACCGTCTGCTAATACTGATAGTAACGGTAGGGTAAAAATAGCGGACGTTGGGATTCAATTTTGTTTAGCGACAATAGATACTAGCGGTAATTTACTAACCGAACCAGGAATCAACAGAGTTAATTTCCTGTCTTTGAATTTGCCAAATCCGAATAGTTTTTCTACTCAAGCTACCATGAAGGCTTATCTTGACAGTGTACTTAAGCCACAGACTATTTGGGACGTAACTAAATATCTTAATGTTTGGATTACGGATAAAAACAGTGCATTAAGCTATACCGGTGTATCATCTGTACCTCCCTTAAGTGGCTTATTGGGCGTACCTAATAATTCGACCGATTCAACCGATGGTATTTGGTGTTTTGCGAAAGTAATCGGTTCTAACAATTTATTTCCCAGTGGGATTTATGGTTCCCCTTTGGTTGAGGGCAGAACCCTCACTCACGAGGTTGGACATTATTTAGGACTCAGACATATTTGGGGTGATGGGGCATGTGCCACTGACTATTGTGATGATACTCCACCCGCAGCAGCGCAAAATACAGGTACACCCACATCTTACCCATTTAATGCGGGTTCGTGTAGCGCTCCGTCAAACTCTCCGGATGGAGAAATGTTTATGAATTTTATGGATTATTCTCGGGACCCTTACAAGTTCATGTTTACTCCTGACCAAACTGCAAGAATGCAAACAGCAATGATCAATAGCCCTTTCAGAAATCAATTAGGAAGTCATAATTTATGTTCAGTTCTTCTCGGACTAAATTATGAAAATTTAAATAGCAAGATTTCCATTTACCCAAATCCGGCTAAGACAGAATTAAACTTAAATGTATCCCCTAACGACATAGTTGAAGCTTCAATAAGCAATCCACTTGGACAAGTTTTAATAAAAACAAAAAATCAAAATCGCATTGATATTTCGGATTTGCCTAATGGAATTTACATTATTACAATCTCGGGAGAAAAATTAAACCAGACTCAAAAATTTATAAAGGAATAATGGCAAAAGATATAAGGCCGGCAGGTAAAAGCATATGAGCAATATTGCCTCACTGCAGGCGCAACACAAGGCAACATCGTATACACGCAAACTGTTGCCTAAATTAAGTAAAAGTAGCGTTATGGCTTGTGATGCCTTACGGATGAAGAAAGGGATTCTCCCGATTTTCTGATTGGGAGCGCAAAAAAATCCTGCCGTATGGGAAGAACCATGCCCCCTTTTTTTTCAAAGAAAACCTCCCAACAAACCCTGTC
>JBIIMV010000267.1:0-3426 GCA_044337805.1 Bacteroidia bacterium | reverse complement strand
GACTCATGGTCCGAAGATGATGGAAGATTTCAAGAGGCAGGCGGAACGCTTTGGAACAGATATCCGTTATGGAATGGCCAGTGCAGCAGATTTCAGCCGGCATCCATTTCGCGTGACTATTGACGGTGAAAAAGAAGTTACTGCGAATGCCGTCATCATTGCTACAGGGGCATCTGCAAAGTGGCTTGGTCTGGAATCAGAACAGAGGCTAAACGGATTTGGTGTCAGTGCATGCGCCGTTTGCGACGGATTTTTCTTTCGTGGACAGGATGTTGCCATAGTGGGGGCAGGAGACACCGCTGCTGAAGAGGCTACCTACCTTGCCAAGCTTTGCAATAAAGTCTATATGCTTGTCCGCAGAGAGGAGATGCGTGCTTCAAAAGCCATGCAACACAGGGTTTTGAATACCCCGAACATTGAAGTGCTTTATCATCATGAAACAGAAGAAATTCTTGGAGAGCAAGCCGTGACCGGTGTGCGCGTGCGGGATAACAAAACCGGAAATACAAGAGATTTGAATGTTACCGGCTTTTTTGTTGCCATTGGACATACGCCTAACAGCGAGATTTTCAAAGGTCAATTGAAGATGGATGAGAGCGGATACATAGACACAATCCCGGGATCCAGTAAGACCAATGTAGAAGGTGTTTTTGCCTGCGGAGATGTGCAGGATCATATTTACCGACAGGCCGTTACTGCCGCCGGATCAGGCTGCATGGCCGCGCTCGACGCTGAACGCTGGCTTTCTGCAAAGGGCATGCATTGAATCTTTCCCTGGTTCAAATGGCAATGCCGTCTCTGAATTGGGGCGGCATTTTTTGTTGCAGGCAGAAGAAATTTCCGGATCATTTTTTAGACGTTTATCTGCATAAGACACTAGCCTGTTAATGCAAAGAATCAGCAGCGAAGTGATCTCCTGATTGGAGGAAACGTTTATAGGTTCATCAGCCGATATTGCCTCTGAACAAGATGTATTTATCATAAAAATGAAGCCGGAGCCATCAATGATTTTGATTCTGTTATTTTCAGCTCTCATCAATTTTATTTCCGATTTCGCAATTTCCAATACACTTGTTTTAGGCATCATCTTAAAATATAGAAGCTCTATTTTTTTAATAAATTTGTATAACCTCAATCCACATGAAAACAATTCTTCTCACACTTCCACTGCTCTTTTGTTCTTACCTTTTATCTGCCCAGGGCATCTGCGAGGATAATACAAATAGCCTTGAGTTTAATGGTGTTAGCTCCTACGTAGATGTTACAAACAGCAGTGCTTTGGCCATCAACAATACATTGACGGTAGAAGCCTGGATCAACCCTTTAGCATTCGGTACAACCTCGGCGCAAAATTCCATTTTTTGTAAGCACGGCTGGAGCTCCGGCGAAGGAGGCTATGTGCTTAGGTGTGGAGGAAATGGAGAGGCCTCTTTTAATATCGCAGGCCTTGATCCTTCCGGCAATCCCGTTAGCTGGATTGAAGTGGCTTCACAGGCCAATAGTATTCCCTTAAACGCATGGACCCACCTCGCGGGCACCTTCGATGGTGACACCCTGAGTTTATTTGTAAATGGTTTCTTAGTTGCCCAAACCTCTTTTCAGGGTAGTATCACCGGTTCATCCTCTTACTCGCCAAAAATTGGTCGTCTGGCCGATTCATTCAGCGGACGTTTTTTTAACGGACTCATCGATGAGGTCAGGGTGTGGAGCAGGGAATTGAATGCAGTTGAAATAAACGACCGCATGAATCGTCACCTCAATCCCGCAGCCGAAACAGGCCTTGCCGGATATTGGCGTTTTAACGAAGGTTCAGGTACCACGACTGCTGATTTTGCCCAGACCGGAGGAAGTGCTGGTATTATCGGAGCGCTTTTCGCAAGTCCGGTGCCTTTCACAGGCGCTGCCATTACCGCTGCCATCTCTGCATTAGACAGTACCACCATTTGTGCAAGTGAAACAACGTCCCTGCTTGCATCCCCAAATGGTTCCGGATATTCATTCCTTTGGAGCAATGGTGTCACTGACTCTATTGCGGTGGTTAACACACAGGGCAACTATTTTGCTATTGTTACCGACGGCAACGGCTGTTCCGACACGAGTAATTACATTCAGGTGGTGGTGAATCCCGACCCCGTGGCGCCGGTCTTAACCCAGGTCGGAAACGATATCGCAGCAAGCAGTGTTTTTGGTATTTATCAATGGTTCAAAGATGGGGTGCCTTTCAACGATGATTTCACCGTCAGCAACGCAGCATCAGGGTCTTATGTTTTGACCGTAGAAGATTCAACAACAGGATGCACTGCATCGAGCAACCTCCTTACCATTTCAACCGGAATGGAAGAGATTTTCAACGGGATCCGGATTTTTCCAAACCCAAGTTCCGGCGATGTTTTTATTCAACAGGAATCAGGTTCTGAGCAATGTAACTGGCAGCTTTACGACCTGTCGGGAAGGGCCGTCAGGGCGGGCGTTCTCCCCGGTTTGCACGATGCCCGTATCCGACTGGGTGAGCTTGATTCAGGCACCTACCTGCTACGCATGCAAATACAAGGTCGGTGGCAGCAGCAACGATTGGTAAAACAATAATATTTACCCGGCTTTATCTTGAATGTTTTAGGTTTTTTGGGCGTTCCCCTCTAGGGTCGGGCTATCCGTTACAAGTCCTCGCTTCGCTGCGGGCTTTTCACTTCTATCCCTAACGCAATAAAAATACCTGCTAATATGAAAAAGAAATACATTTTTATAAGGCAAAGAATGTGGAAGAGTTGCCCGACAACTCTGTTCATTTAATGATAACTTCACCTCCTTACAATCTTTCAAAAGAGTATCACGAAGATCAACAGTCTTTAACAATCACCGCTTCGTTAAATTTTTAGTTTGCGCAGTCGATGGTATACTGCACATTCGTTGCACACTAAAAGTGATTTGGAATCCGACTGCCACTTTAAAAAAATAAAAAGCAATTTAACGAGTGAAAAATCTTTAAACCATAATATTAAGAGTGATATAAAATGGTCAATCTATTCCACAATAAGAAACCGAAAACTATAGCCAACATTCATCTGTCTGAACGGACTTTGGTTCAAGTCCACCACCACCGAGAGATGGCATAATTGAAGAACCCAATCCACAGGGTCCCACCTCGTTCAACATTCTGTTGACGGACAAAAAACTGAACCGGATATTACAGAAATACCAGTTTCTCTCATTGTTGTAAGGACTGGAATTTCGCTTCTACAAACATCCTGCTTAAAGGAAAAATTTTGGTTCAAAAACGCCAATTTCTTACAGCCGCAAAACACTTTCCTTGTATCTTTACGGGGAAGCAAAATTATGTCAGGAAACATCAGTGAACTTTCAGGAAGAAAGGGTTTAAAGGAAAACCTGTTTGAACTGCTTGGTAAGGCAGCGCAGGCTGAGGGTACC
>JBIIMV010000265.1:0-3449 GCA_044337805.1 Bacteroidia bacterium | reverse complement strand
GATCAGAGACCTGAATCCTGCCGCGACTTTCCGCATTTGCGAAGCGGACATTTCAAATACAAACGAAGTATCTGGATCAATTATTCTCTCTGTCCGATTGTGTTTAATACCATTGAACGGATGAAGGAGCGCCTTGGCTTCAATCAACATAGTGGCTGAACGCCATCCATGAATTCCGGTGATCACTTGAGCTTACGCTGCAAGTCTCTCTCGGTATCTTTCAGCTTTAGACTCTCGCGCTTATCGTACAGTTTCTTCCCTTTGGCAAGAGATATTTCTATTTTGGCATAGCCGCTTTCACTCATGAACAGATGCAGTGGAATCAGCGTGATACCCTTATCGGTTAGTTTACTTTCTATCTTTTTGATTTCTTTTTTGTTGAGAAGCAATTTTCGCTCTCTCTTGCTCAGATGGTTGAATCGATTGCCCTGGGCGTACTCGCTGATATCCATATTACGTACCCATATTTCATGATTAAACACAAAACAATAGGCTTCGTTGATGCTGGCCTTTCCTAGACGAATACTCTTGATTTCTGTTCCTGACAATACAATACCGGCTGTGTAACTTTCGAGAAGATGAAACTCAAATGAAGCACGCTTATTACGGATATGTATGGAGGCTGGCTTTTCCACGGCCGGCAAAGGTAAGGAATAAGATGAGGGAAAAGTTTGTCCCGTATCAGCGCTTGAAATACATCAGGCGGAAATGTCCGGGAGCCTCTACACGCCAAATCATGCGGTTTTCAAACAACTTAACCACCTGATAGCGCGGCGATGTGGGCCAGATGCCACCTGTGTCGATGGCGAGCTTACCATCCGGACTAACCTGCCAGCGGCGTATGAGCTGATTGGTACCAAAATCATTGATGATAACGGTATCATTCACCTCAAAGAAATAATTCTGATTGGTGGTCATCTCGTTGATAACAGTGGTGCGGTCGCGGTCATCATCCCACTGTTTCACATCCTCACGCAGGTAGTAGGTCCATAGACCTACGATTTCTCCTTTCAAAGGAGGTTGAACGGTGACGGTTTGGGTGGTCTGTGCCTCTTTTCTCTCTTTTTTGTTCCAGGTTTTAAGGGTTACCGTGTAGGTTCCGGGCTTCCCGTAGCTGTATGTCTGTTCTCTGCCGTCTTTCCTGATGATGCTGTCTCCAAACTGCCATTCAACGCGGTTGGCGCCTTTGCTGGTATCCTTAAACTTAATGGGTTGTCCTACTTTTGCAGTGGCGGTGCTGACTTCAAAAGATGGTTCAGGGGTTGGATTGCAGGCACCGAGTGATAGCAATAGAATAAAAGTCCCTGCAAGGGCGAACCTGCTTACCGGTGAATATTTTCGGAGGTTCATCATCCAAAGATACATATTGTGGGCTATTTATCAAAAACAAGCATCCTGCCGGGAATAATTCCTGCATTGACTGTCCCCAGCTGCTTTACATTTTCCCCATCTATTCCTAACAACAAGACCTCTCCCTTGCTGACATAATCTTTTGCATCGGCAATGGCCAGAATTCCACGGTTATCGAACCACGTCATGGAATAGAAGTTCCTTCCACCAGACGGAAAAACAAGTGAAATATCGTTGTTAGCCAGGCGGTACAATCCCTCCGGACCCAGGAAATAGTGACTGTCTCCAATAAACTCAAGGTCGTGTAAGGTCTGTGTTGCAAAGGGCAATTGCATATTTCTGATCAGTCTGCCTTCACGATCTATGGTCCACAAATGTGGCGCTTCGTTTCCCTGCCCGGCACTCAGCCCGCTGATACGTCCGTCTGCCTCCTGTTCCAGCCACGAACAACGATAGCCTATTTCAAGGCTGTCGCTGATTTGCGTGTATGGTGACTGCATCCTGTAGATGTGTCTGGAATAGGGTGCTGATATCCATACTCCGGCATCGTTGAAAGCCATTTCCTCACTCCAGGTATGGAAGGGGATATGGCCACTGTAGCTCTGTGTGCGCTCATCCAGCACATGAATCCTTCGAGCGTACAAATCACTCACCAGCACTTTTCCTGACAATGAGAGCATATAGCGCGGCGATTGCATGCCCGTAATCATTTTCTTCTCTTTAAAATCAGAGGTGTCTATCACCACGATTTTGCTTGAGTTATTGACCGCTATCCAGAGGTCGCCGCCAAAAAGATTCATGCTCTGCCCCACATCTCCGAGGACATGGTTGTTGGCCGACCGGAATATGTCTTCATGCGAACTTCTGTCGGAAAAACTGTACATACTTAACCCCGCGTTGCCCATCATAAAATTTCCCTCATTCAATATCATTAAACGCCCTGCTGACAGGGTTATTGCAGGTGGAACGCCTTCCTTTGGCAAGGGTGGCTGGTCTTTTCTGCATGCGCAAAAAATAAGGCTAAGCAGGCAAAACGGCAGGATTTTTTTCATTCAGTAACCACTAACCTTAAACACTTTGTTTTGCTCTTTAGCAGATAAATTCCCGGCTTATCAGGCGCTGTAAAGCCGCCTTCCTGATTTTGCTCTTCCAGCAACCATCCGTTTATTGTATAAATATATACTTTATTAAAATCTAAATTTTTATTGATCCTGAATGCTTGTCCTGTTTTCAGCGGATTTGGATAAATGCCTGGTTCGTTCATCTCCGTATGGTGTGAGATACCCGCGGGGTTATCCCAGTGAATGATGCCTAAGGCGTCGATATCAATTCCTGATGAGGGAAAAGGGGTTGGCCATGGGTCATTAATCTTTCTGCCCATGGCATCTCTTGAAGTCCATGCAGGCTGGCTGATGCAACCGATAACATCGGTAACCCTGACATGGCTTATGTTCATCAGGTCAATACCTGCTGAATCTGTGATATCCTGCAAGTCGAAAGGAGTGCCGTACATGGCTCTGTATTTACCTGCAAGATTATGAACCTTCGTTGGGTCGCTCAAACCAAATGCATCGAGCTGAACGCTACTGTCGGTCAAACAGGCGGAAGGGAAGCGAATAAAGCGTTCCCCGTCGCTGCTCACTTCAACAAATCCGAACTCAAGAAAGGTGTCCATGAAGCTGTTTTCGAAGATGGCAAAGTCTGCTCCGGGGCCGTTGAATAATGGATGTTCCATAAGAAGGGTTATTCGTCCGCCATCACCCAGACTGAAAACCCCATTCATGCCGGCCGGACCGCAGGCGCTGAGGCTGTCGCCCGTGCTTACCATACCGAGGGCAGGCTGGGATACATCCATAAGTCCGGGCTCGGTGACACTCGCCGATGCCCAAGCCACAATGATGGTTGAATCCCATGCAATGGCAGTGCTTCCGGGCTGACCTGCCGCAGGTGCAAACTGCGAGAACCCACGAAGTCCAATGAAACAAAGAAGGTAAATAATGAACTGCCTCACCTTACAATCAGACGCTGTCTTGCGCTTGTGGATTTGCCGTTAAATTGAAGGAAATACATGCCCCGATCCTGTAAAGAAAAATCAAGAT
>JBIIMV010000264.1:0-3472 GCA_044337805.1 Bacteroidia bacterium | reverse complement strand
TTCGACCCTGGTACTGGGCCTTTTTATGTACATCAACTCCGCATCGAGTGATTTAAGTACAGGACCGTAACTGACCAGCTGATTGTTTACACGATAGTTGGAAGAACCTGTTCCACCGGCCGGAGGAAGTGAATAATCGAAAGTAGCAGGCTGGCCGGCACTGATGAGATTGCTGACTTCATAGTCAAACTGATCTACCGCTGCTCCGGGGCACCAGCCGGCGCGATCGTACACCCAGGTTCCACCCTGAGGATAAACAGGATTTTCTCCGCAGAAGGTCCAAACAGTGCGCGTAAAATTGGTTCCATTCACGGTGATGGTGTGATCTCTTGGAATAAACTCCCCTTCCTGTCCGTGGCCACTGGTTGCAGATTTCACCCTGAACTGCGCTGCCCCGGGGTCGGGAACAATGGTACGTGGCTCAAGACGGTTATTGTTCACGATATCGGTATAAGAGGCCTCTGCCCATGTGGCATTGGGCCAAATTTGTTTTATGCTCCTGACCTTCCTCGCAGGTGTGCCTTCGTAGAAGACAAAAGTGATATCATTATCCTCCTGCAGGTTACCACCCTCCATGGCCATAAATTTTCTACCGCGCAGAACAGGTGCGTAATCCGTTACATCAAACTCCCAGGTCTTTCCGATCAAGCCGTTCATGTTAAGATTGATGCCATAGGGCGTAATAAAATTAATAAGCTCAAGCTTCATGGGACGCTTGGCATGATAGGTAAGCGTTGTAATGATAACAGAATCCTGATAGGGGGTTAACAAAGTATCGACAATATCTCCGGCAGGATTCAGAACATAATTCCAGCCGGCGGGCCAAACATTCTGAGGTCCATTATTAACAAGGTTGTTTGAAACAACAGCGTATGAAGTAACAGAGGTTTGTGGAGCAATTACAGAATCGAGAACATTCACCTGTGTGATGGTTGTCTGGTATTGCCCGCGTTTAAAGCCAATATCAGGTCTTTCGTTTGTAGCGGTGAAATTGCGGTAAAGCTGATCGCCGCGCAGGGTAAAGCGGTTCGGATTGTTGAGGTTAAGATTGTTACCGTTGGGACTTGCGTCTATGGCAGTATTTCCTGCCGTCTCATCCAGTGGATAATAGGCCAGAAGATGCGTGTACTGCGGATGTGCAGGACTGATTCCCTGCATCATTATCTGTGATATTTCTGTGGCTGTGAGAGACTTGTTCCAAAGGGAAAACTCATTCATCAAGCCATACCAACCAAGGCTACCGCCCACGTCGGAGCCAAGCTTCATGGTATTGATATTTATGGGTTTGGTGTTACCGCTTGCGGTAAGCCAGATACTTCCATTCTTGTAGATACTCATCTCTCCGGTTGAGGCATTTTTGGTGAAGGTCCAGAACACCCAGTTGCCTTCAATTTCAGCTGTAGTTGCAACGGTATTGATGCGGTCGTACCCGCTGCCATCGTTGCCACAATCCCAGTAAATGTTTGAGTTACTCCACGGCATGTGAATATTTACCTGTCTGGCGCCGGCAGCATCACTGGCTTCGAGAATGGTGGTGTTCACAGGCAATATGGCATCTCCCTTGGCCCAGAATGCAATACTTATTTCCTGACTAATCTGAGCATTTATTGAAACAGGCATGGTGGAAGCAGAGGACGGACCATTGAAGCGCAAACCACCATCGGAGTTTGTATTTAGCAATGCTGCCCCCACAACTGTTGTGTCGCCTTGCACAATGGCATCAATGCCGGGAGCAGTAGCAGTGTGTGTAAAACGAATGATAAGGTTGGATGTTCCATCCCATGCAAAGGGAGTGTGAAAAACCAGGTCGAGCACACCGGCAGGAGTGGCGGTATTACTAAAATATACCTCCGTAAAACCATCGGTATCAGGATTGCCTGCATCAAGCGATGTAGCGCTTACTGCCTTGATTTCAACTTTCAGGAAAGGCATGGCAGAGCCGGCCTGTGTGAGGGTTAGATTGATTCCGTTGATATCACCTGCAAGCATACCGGCAGCATTCAGTTCCTGTGCTGTAAAGAGGTACTGTGCCTGACTTTGAGCTTGTCCTGCCGCGAGAGGATGAGACATTGAGCCATTTCCGCTCTGCGGACTGAACAAACTGTCGCTGATAACAGAATCTACCTGAACAACCTGCTGCGTATACAAGGTATAGTTGTATACCGGGTTATTGGTATAGTAGTATATAGAGCCACTGAAATTTGGAATTACATGGGAAGGATGGGTAACCTTAAGTGAATCGGTCTGGGTAGAATCTGTAAGGTAAGTATAGCAGTTATAATCCCATTCACCGCAACCCAGATTGGTATTGCTACCGGAGGAAATGAGTCCGTCTTTACAACGCATGCTGTATCGCATGATAATTTTCTCCCAGGTTTTAGTTGTATCAGAGGGAAACTGATACATACCTGAGCGTTGGTTAGAATCGAAATTAAAAGTGCGAACCATGACGGTATCACCCGGACCTGCCAGAACAAAAAGGGGTAACAAGCCACACAATAGAAACAATCTTGTTTTCATCTGAAAAAAAATGATTCCGAAGATAATAAAAGCAATTCATTATTGGCAATGAAAAACGATTCGACCTGAAAAAGCTATTGTCTCAGCTGCATGCAGCACTTTTTATTACATAAAAGACAGCAGAATCGGTGCAAATGGAAAGACCGCAGAAAGGCCTTTTTGAGGTTCCATTTACAAGAAGAGGGTATCTCAAAATTTCTATATTTGCCCAACAAACTGCACTTCATGAAAAGATTCATCCGCAAAGTGGCGGCCCGTGTTGTAAAATTTCTTTTCTCGAAAAAGGCGCTCATTCCAATCGGCAATAAGCTGTTTGATGAATCTGATTTCAAAAAGAAGGACTTTATCCTTCTGAACGTCACGCAACCAAATTTTGAATTTGACTGGCACATCACCTTGTTGAATGGGAAAAAGGTGCACTGCACGGTGAAACCCAATGCACCGGCAACCTGGCACTATGCTGTTAGTTACCTCTGGCACGATATCGGCCTCTCCTACCTTGAGTATCACCTGAACAAATTTTACAAAAAAGACAGATACTACATCGACATCGGATCCAATATCGGACTACGAAGTATTTACTATCTGAGCGAAAACAGACCCGGTATACTCTTCGAGCCTAACAGGAATATAAATATGCTCAGCAAGGCCACCATCACAAAAAACAATTTTAAAAACTATAAAATTGAAGAGATGGGCTTGTCTGATGTTGCATCATCCTTAACCTTTTACATCTCCTCTTCGGGCTACATGAGTTCCTTTGATAAAAAGTATGCCGAGCCAGATGGAATCGTTGAGGAAATTGAGATTCCCGTTACCACACTGGATAATTACCTGCAAAACAAAACCGAGATTATCCCGGGCATCATTAAAATTGATGTAGAAGGCCTTGAATATGCGGTTTTGAAAGGCGCAGAGAACACCCTGCGCAGACATAAACCTTCGCTCGTTA
>JBIIMV010000263.1:0-3478 GCA_044337805.1 Bacteroidia bacterium | reverse complement strand
CAGACGATTTGTGCGGGGTGCCTGGCCCGGCGATCTTGTGAGGGTCATGTTATGGGATAGCGGCAAATACGGGAAACCTGAGGGCGAAATTGTTGAAATCCTGAAAAGAGGACGCACTGAATTTGTAGGACGAATCGAAGTAAAAAAGAACTTCGCAGTGCTCATTCCCGATCGTGCAAAATCTATCGGCGATATTTTTATTGCGCCGGCAAAACTCAACGGTGCAAGAGACGGAGACAAAGTGGTGGTGAAGATTAGTGACCGCGACCCTGATGGAGCCCATGCTTCGGGAGAAGTCACAAAAATACTTGGCAAATCTGGCGAAAACAACGCCGAAATTCATGCCATACTGGAAGAATTTCAACTGCCCTACGAATTCCCTGCAGAAGTAATAAAAGAAGCTTCCGGTATACCCTTGTTGATTCCGGAAGCTGAAATCCGAAACAGACGCGACTTCCGGAATGTTACCACATTCACCATAGACCCCGCTGATGCCAAAGATTTCGATGATGCCCTCTCGGTGCAACCGCACCCCAAAGGCGGATGGGAAATAGGGGTGCACATTGCTGATGTTACCTGGTACGTAAAACCCGGATCAGCGATTGAAGAAGAAGCCATCACAAGAGCCACATCGGTTTATCTCGTTGACCGCGTTATTCCAATGCTCCCCGAGGTTCTGTCTAATCAGGTGTGCTCTCTCAGGCCCGGTGAAGATAAACTTTGCTATTCGGCAGTATTCCACATGAATGATCAGTCGGAAATACTTTCAGAATGGATAGGCCGAACCATCATACATAGCGATAAACGTTTTACCTATGAAGAAGCTCAACAGGTAATTGAAAGCGGAGATGGCCCATTCAAAGAGGAAGTATTGCTCTTGCACAAACTTGCGCGTAATCTGCGCGAACAACGTTTCAAAGTCGGCTCTATCGGCTTCGAACGCGATGAGGTGAAATTCAGACTCGACGAAAAAGGAGCACCGCTGGGAGTTTTCTTTAAGGTGATGAAAGATTCTAACTGGTTGATAGAAGAGTTTATGCTGCTTGCAAACAAACGGGTTGCTCTGGCCGTTAACCCCCAATCAGACGAAGAAGATAAAAGTGGTTCAAAAGTCAAAGAAAATTTAAAAAATAAAAAAGAAGAAAATATATTTGTTTATAGAATACACGATAAGCCCGACGAAACAAAACTCAAAGGATTTCATGATTTCGTGAGACGTTTCGGCTACAAGCTGAATACAGGGTCCCACCGCGGATTGGCTCAAAGCATGAACAAACTGCTCAAAGACATTGATGGCAAAAAAGAGCAGGGCATTATCTCACAACTCGCCATACGCACCATGGCACGTGCAGAATACAGCACAAAAAACATTGGTCACTATGGTCTGGCATTCGATCACTATACCCACTTCACCTCACCCATTCGCCGTTATCCCGACATGATGGTGCACCGCCTGCTCAACGCACATCTTAACCACAAAAAAGCAGATGCAGGCTATCTCCTCGAATCTCAGGATCAAACACAGGAATACTGTAAACACAGCTCAGAACGCGAACGCATCGCCAGCGAAGCAGAACGCGCGTCAATCAAATATAAACAGGTTGAATACCTCAGCGCACAAATCGGCAAAATGTTCGATGGTCTCATCACCGGTGTAACCGAATGGGGCATGTATGTTGAAATTTCAGAAAACCTATGCGAAGGCATGATAAAAGCAAAAGACATGAACGACGATATCTATGTTTTCGATCAGGAAAACTATTGCTATATCGGCCGCCGACGCAGAACTGTTTACCAGCTTGGCGATAAAGTACGCATACGCGTAAAACGTGCCGATGTACTGAAAAAACAAGTCGACTTCTCTCTCATAGAAAAAATATCCTGAAGGTATATTCGGGGCCCTGCCGTCCTGCACAAAAGACATCGCTACACGGCACCGGGCTATACGTTGCAAGTCCTCGCTTTTCACCCCGCAATGCTCTGCAGCGCTGCGGGCTTTCCACTACTATCCCTGGGCCGGGAACCATGCAACCACGAAATGCCCGGTTAAAATCAAGGCTTGATTCTCACCCCTTTTCTGGAAATGGCAGCAGCAGCAAACCAGCCTACAGCCTTTACTCCGGAATCCTTGTTCACATTTTGAATATTGGTGGGCACATTCGCCGGAGGCTCTGCAAATAAGCCACCATTCTGCATCTGACTCTGAGAAAGTGAAAGATAAGCAAAGGTGGGTAAGCCTACCGAAAGACACTCCACCCAAACACTATCTCCGGGCTGAAAGCGCTCTGGAGAGAGGTTGAAAACGATTGGGGGAATAAAGTCAACCCCGTCAGAACCCGGACCAAATGCCGCATCATAAGCAAGGTTAATATCGCCGGGGTCATTATAACGCACGCCGTTTTTCCATGTTCTGAACCAGTATCCGTCACCTTCTCCCGGAAGATCCGTTGCCTTCATGGTCAATATGTACCCCGCCTTAATCGTATCACCACCGAAAATATTCTGCTCGAGAAATTCGTAACCCAGACTATCAATGGCCGGAACACTGTCCATGTAAGCAATTGACTCAAAACGTTCGCCCATGTAATCTATGGTGAGGGAATAAACATTACCCGGAATACCAAAGGGAAAGGGGTCAGATGCCGGATGCCGGTATTCATAATTTCCCGGAATACTTCCCTCTTTAAACTCAAACACCCTGTTCGCAAGGTCTGTTACCTTCACGGTAGCACCCCTTGCACCTTTGAGTGCAGCATTATCCAGATAGCCTTGCGTTATTCTAAGTTTAATGAGCTGAACGCCGGTATCATTGGTCACAATGCCATCCACGCACAATTGAGCTTCCCCTTCGGGCAAATCTACCTGAATAACGTCTTCACATGAAGCAAACATCAACAGAGAAAACAATAGAAAAATGGGATAAAAAAAGCTTCTCATTTGATTAGAATTTAAAGTTGTAAGTAACAGCAGGTATAATATTCCCCACAACGGAATATCGCACAGCTTCTGTTATCTGCGGATTATCAGGATTACTGCGGAAATAAATGCTGAAGGGATTCCTTCTTGCATAAGAGTTATAAACCGAAAATACGAGATTATGGTCATATCTACCTTTCCATCTCTTTTTCAGATTCATCGTAAGTGATAAATCAAGTCTGTGATAAGGCGGAATCCTAACATTGTTACGCGGATTGTCAACATTGTGCGGAATAATATATCCCTGCCACTCAATTCGATTACTCGGGAAGGTAGCCGGAGTTCCTGTGCTAAATACAAAGTTACTGCCGAGTGTAAAACGCTTGTTTATATCCCAGGTAACAACCAGATTTACATTATGCAACTTATCGAAGCGGTTCGGATACCAATTGCCTCCGTTGATTCCGTCAACCTTACGTTCGGTTCTGGCTATGGTGTAAGAAACCCAGCCGCCGAGTTTTCCTCTGGTTTTTTTGACATATACCTCTGCTCCGTATGCCCG
>JBIIMV010000262.1:0-3485 GCA_044337805.1 Bacteroidia bacterium | reverse complement strand
TCAAAACCGGCTTCGGCTGGTTCATCCTTCTAACAGGTATCTCCATCATCCTGAAAGAGGTGCTCTAATTTTTCCGAACTTTGCAAAAAATCAGGGCTCCGTGATTTACGGGAGCTCAAGCAATAATGACCATCATATGAAAGTTGAACAAATCTATACCGGCTGCCTTGCTCAGGGAGCCTACTACATTACAAGTGAAGGTGAAGCTGCTATCATCGATCCTCTCAGAGAAACAGGTCCATATCTGGCACGGCTCGAGAAAGATGAGGTTAAACTCAAGTATATTTTTGAAACGCACTTTCATGCCGACTTCGTGTCAGGACATCTGGATCTCAGTAAAAAAACAGGTGCCAAAATCATCTATGGGCCTAATGCTGATTGTGGATTTGATTGTATCAGTGCAGCTGACGAAGAAATTTTTAATATCGGTAAAGCGAAAATTAAAGTTCTGCATACCCCCGGGCATACCATGGAAAGTACAACCTTCCTGCTTATCGACGAGCAGGGTAAAGAACATTGTATCTTTTCGGGTGACACTCTTTTTATCGGTGATGTAGGCAGGCCCGATCTGGCGCAGAAAACAGCCAGTATCACTCAGGAACAACTTGCCGGTATTCTGTATGATTCTCTCCGTCATAAAATCATGACCTTGCCCGATGAGGTAGTTGTATATCCCGGTCATGGTGCCGGCAGCGCATGCGGAAAAAACATGAGTAAGGAAACTGTTTCAACCATCGGTCAGCAGAAGGCGAGCAATTATGCACTAAGAGCAGATATGAGAAAAGAGGAGTTTATCAAGGAAGTTACCGACGGACTTTTGCCGCCGCCTCCATACTTCGGTTTCAATGTCGCGATGAACAAAAAAGGTTATGAAAGTTTGGAGACGGTTTTGGAGCGTGGCATGAAGGGTTTGGATGTTCATCATTTCGAAGCTGCATCAAAGGACTCAGATGTATTAATCTTAGATACCCGCGATCCCGGGGTGTTCTTCAAAGGCTTCATTCCTCAATCTGTCAATATCGGATTAAATGGCGATTTCGCTCCCTGGGTAGGCTCTCTGATAGGCGATGTATCCCAAAAAATTCTTCTCGTGACAGAAGAAGGAAAGCAGGAAGAGTCACTCATGCGCCTCAGCCGTGTGGGCTTCGATCAGGTAATCGGTCACCTTATTGGCGGTTTCCAGGCCTGGCAGCAGGCAGGAAAAGAAACTGATAGCATACACCGTATTAGTGCAGAGCAATTTAAAAATGAATACAGGCCGGGCATGGCGGTTGTGGATGTAAGAAAAGACGGCGAATACAACTCCGGGCATCTGGATCAGGCAGATAACAGACCTCTTGCAGGCATCAATGAGTGGATTCACGAGATTCTCCCCGATAAACACTTCTACCTGCATTGTGCAGGAGGCTATCGCAGTATGATTGCGGCCTCTATTCTGCAAAGCCGCGGGTACAGAAATTTTACGGAAGTAGAAGGAGGAATGAATGCCATAAAAAAGGCAGGAGTACCGGTCATCGAAACAGTTTGCTCTTCAGGGAAATAGGGCCGTTACTTCATTGGTCCTCACTCCTTCTTACGGTAAATCTGGGTCCAGCTATAAATCAGCAAAACGGTAAAGGAAATTCCGAAGGTAATACCGGTAAATTTATTGAGGTCATCCCAGGGCGTATACCAAAGATCTCTGGCCGAGAAGAAAATGGCGATGAAGCCGATCATCAGCAGGGAATAGAAAAGCACATTTTCAAGCATCCTGAAATCTCCTGCATCTTGCGTTTTTCCTTTCTTTTTTGAGGCGGAATCAGGCCTCGTTTGCTGAGACATCCTGCTTCTCCGGTAGCCCGGATCTTTCTGTTCTGCCCGCGAAAGCGGCTTTTTGTTTAAAATTGACCCTACATTCAGGCTGTAATCGTAATTCTCACGCAGGCCGGGATGAATCAGAACCTCATATGCCCTTTGCACACGAAGAAATTTATCGCTCGCTGACGGGTCAGGATTCCGGTCGGGATGATAGCGCATGACCAGACGACGATAAGACTTTCTGATCTCTTCAGAAGATGCCGAGCGGGACAGACCCAAAACCTGATAATGCGTCATCAAGATTAAAGGTACTCAATTTCGACGAAAGAACTTTCCGAAAATAAGAATCATAACAAAAGGCAGCAGCAATGGTGCAACGGCAAAAACCGGACCTCCGGTGAAGTACGTAATCAGGATTAACAGGAATACCAGTGTTAGACCTGCAAGAGCAATTTTTCGGGCAAGAGACATAAACACTAAACAGATATTGTGGTTATTTGATTTACCAAATGAAAGGAAAAAACAACAGAAGAAGCAAAAATAATCCTCATCCGGCGGCACTGTTACTGCTTCAGTGGTACAGTCAGAATAAGAGAGATTTGCCATGGAGGCAATCGCGCGACCCATACAAAATCTGGCTGTCAGAAATTATTTTGCAACAGACAAGAGTGGAACAAGGATTACCCTATTATGAACGTTTTGTAGAGAGATTCCCTCAGGTTAAGAAACTAGCAGCTGCGAACATGCAGGAAATTGCAAAACTGTGGCAAGGACTTGGCTATTACAGCCGCGCTCAGAACCTTCACGATGCAGCCCTTCAGGTATGCGAGGAATTCGGCGGTGTATTCCCCTGCCAATACCAATCACTGATTAAACTCAAAGGAGTGGGAGATTATACAGCCTCAGCAGTTGCATCCATTGCCGGAGGAGAATCAGTACCTGCACTTGATGGAAATGCCTTCAGGGTTTTTTCGAGGCTCTTCGACATTCATGAACCCATCGACAAACCTGCAAGCAGGGTCATTTTTCGAGAAACTGCCTTCGACATGATGAAAGACTTGCCTGCAGGAGATTTCAACCAGGCCATCATGGATTTAGGTGCATTGATTTGTAAACCTGTCAAACCTCTTTGTACCTCATGTCCGGTGCAGGATTTTTGCCCATCGAAATTGGGTGGATGGAAAAACCTACCCGTCAAGAAACCAAAAAACAAAGCAAAGGTCATAGAATTGCACTACCTGGTTTTCCTATCAGGAGAAGATGTACTTATGCAGCAGCGCGGGAAAAGTGGTTTATGGAAAAACCTTTGCGATTTCCCGGCATTGAGCACCGCGCCTTTAGCCGAAGATGGATCGTACTCTGACGATTTTACAGAGAAACTGAATGAGTTATGGGGAGAGAACCTGAAAAAAATATCGCTGCTTCAGCCTGAAAAATGCGGAGCAAGGATAACCCACCTGCTAACACACCGCAAAATCAGTGCGGAATTCTGGAGAATCAACATCACCGGAAAACGCCCCAATCCGGCGCAAAAATCTTTTTTTTGGACACTAAAGCAGGATATCGAAAAACAGGCACTGCCGAAACTCCTGGAGAAATTTCTGCAGAATAACGGCAAATCCAGGAAAACTTCTATTTTTGTGTAGAAAACCGAAAATATATGAAGTCTTTTATAGCCTATTTCGCAT
>JBIIMV010000261.1:0-3494 GCA_044337805.1 Bacteroidia bacterium | reverse complement strand
TTATTTCCGGCTGATAAACATCGCCCGGTTTACAGGCAGTCAGATAAATCATCAGCGCGTAAATACATATTAATCGTTGGGGCTTAGATGAAAGATCCATTCTTCGAAATTCAAAAAAAAAGCCACCCATTGGTGGCTTTTTTTTGCGTGGCAATAAATATTAACGCTTGGTCAGGGAGATAACACCTGAACCAAAGGCACCTGCAGAGTAGTTGATTGAAGTCAGCTTCTTGGCAGCACCATCGTATTGACCAGATCCTGAGATTGTCTCAGAAGTGCCCGGGATAGATTGTGAAGCAATAGTCACAGAAGTTCCGGTTACAGTGGCTGTAAAGGTTGCACCAAAACCACCAAGGTTAGAAAGGATGATTTTGTTGTAGGTGTCGGAAGATGCTGATACGGTAACGTCGTAGTTGTAAGTTCCGTTTAATGAAGGATCAGAAGCACCTGATACATTATCAACTGCTGCATAAGTTCCTCCGAGTTTGTCAGACTTAATTTTAACAGTACGGGTGTCGGTTGTAGAATTACCTGCCTCGTCTTCTGCAACGTACTCAACGGTGTAGGTGTTTACTTCATTGGCTTTTACGGCAGTTGCCCAATTGCTGGTTGGAGTAATATCTCCGTCTTTGTTGTCGGTTGCAGTTGCTCCCGGATCAGCTGCTTCACCAAGATCGAAGGAAACTTCCTTGTTTCCGGTGAGGGTTAATACTGGAGCCTCGTCGTCAGAACACGAAGTCAATGCAATACCTGATACGAAGAACAGGGCTGCAGGAAGAAGAAACGATTTTTTCATGTTGAAAATAATTTGCGGCAAAAGTAGGAGTTTTTTATCATGTATCAGAAATAATGCATAAAATTGTGGCCGAATTCCAAAAATTTCCATACAAAATGAAAAAATTCTTTGTACCGGTTGCTTTTATGGCAACTTTACTGGTTGTTTCCTGCGGCCCCAGCGCTGAAGAAAAAGCTGCTGCTGAGCAAGCACGCCAAGACTCTATCGCTGCTGTTGAACAAGCCCGTCAGGATTCTATCAAAGCAGCTGAGGAAGCAGCTATGATGCAGGCCCGTCAGGATTCACTTGCTAAAGCTTCAGCTGACTCAATTGCTGCTGCAGAAGAAGCGGCCAAAAAACCTAAGGGCGGTTCCAAACCAAAATCTACTCCTAAAAAGGAAGAGCCTAAAAAGGAAACCCCAAATCCGCGTAAAGATGCTACCAAAGAAGGGCAGTCAACCACAACCCAGCCTGGTACAAACCCCCGCAAAGGAGCGGTAAAAACTCAATAATCTGTTTTGAAAAAACTCAAAGAGCCTGGTGTTTCATCAGGCTCTTTTCATTCCAACCAAAATGAAGAAAATAAAATTCGCTCCAGCCTTGGCTTTCATGGCTCTGTCTCTTTTTATCGCTTGCGGCCCAAGCGCCGAGGAAAAGGCAGCTAAAGAAAAAGCAACTCAGGATTCCATCGATGCTGCCATGGCCACTGAAATGGAGAAAGAAATTGAATCCGCTGCAGAGGTTCATGATTCTATCTCGGCAGGCAACGCCGACAGCACCGCTGCCCCTGCTGCTGAGCAGCCACAACACTGATTAGCACTTTCTAATTATAAAAAAGCCACCGGGAGGTGGCTTTTTTATTTTTTGTCGCATGAGGCACAGCCTTCCGGCTTTTTTCTAAAAATAAACCGCCTCAAAAGAAAGCCTACTGATAGCGCCAAAACGAAAAAGGCAAGAATCTCCTGTATCCACATTTCCTGCAAACTTACAATTTTGGCTAATTTCGCTCCCTCAGCTATGAAATTCGACCGAAAAAAGTATCGCGACAATACCCTGATTCAACTCTACCAGGGGCTTCTCCTTCCAAGAATGATCGAGGAAAAAATGCTCCTCCTTCTTCGTCAGGGAAAAATATCAAAATGGTTCTCAGGCATCGGGCAGGAAGCTATTTCTGTCGGACTCACAGAGGCGCTTACCTCCGATGAGTTTATCCTTCCCATGCACAGAAATCTGGGTGTTTTTACCTCGCGAAAATTGCCGCTGCACCGACTATTTGCTCAGTTTCAGGGCACTATGCTCGGATTCTCAAAGGGAAGGGAACGATCCTTTCATTTCGGAACAAGGGATCATCATATCGTGGGTATGATCTCGCACCTCGGTCCGCAAATGGGTATCGCCGATGGTATTGCGCTCGCGCACAAATTGAAGCAAGAAAAAAAAATAGTAGCTGTCTTTACCGGTGATGGCGCTAGCAGCGAAGGCGACTTCCATGAATCTCTTAACGTGGCTGCTGTTTGGGATCTCCCTGTGCTTTTTGTCGTTGAAAACAATGGCTACGGGCTGTCTACGCCATCCGCCCAACAATACCGTTTCAAAAACTTTATCGATAAAGCTCCGGGTTACGGAATTGAAGGTGTAAAAATTGATGGCAACAATATTCTTGAAGTTTACGATACGGTAAAAAAGCTGGCGGATACTATCAGGGAAAATCCCCGCCCCATCCTGCTCGAATGCATGACTTTCAGAATGCGCGGACATGAAGAGGCTTCAGGCACAAAGTATGTCCCCAAAGAGTTGTTTGAGGAATGGGGCAAGAAAGATCCGCTCAATACTTATGAGAAATACCTGCTTGATGAAGCGGTTCTAACCCCCGAGATGGTTGAGGAAATGAGAGCCTCTAACAAAAAGCTGATTGAACAGGAGCTCGACATTGCTTTCGCAGATCCTCCTGTAAGGCCTGATACGCAAAGCGAACTGTCTGACCTTTTCGCCAATTATGACCATACCCCTGTTGCTCCGGCAGGGAATGCCGCCTCCAACAAACGATTGGTTGATGCCATCTCAGATGGCTTGAGGCAATCTATGCGTGAGCATCCTGAATTGGTTCTGATGGGTCAGGATATCGGTGAATACGGTGGGGTATTCAAAATTACCGAAGGCTTTGTGGCAGAATTCGGTGAAGAAAGAGTGAGAAACACGCCTCTCTGCGAATCAGCTATTGTGGGAACCGGTCTTGGTCTCTCAATTTCGGGAATGAAGGCCATGGTTGAGATGCAGTTTGCCGATTTTGTCACAGAGGGCTTTAACCAGATTGTCAATAATCTTGCTAAAATTCACTGGAGATGGGGACAGAATGCTGACGTAGTGGTTCGTATGCCCACCGGTGCAGGAGTGGGTGCCGGTCCTTTTCACTCCCAGTCCAATGAAGCATGGTTCTTCCATACACCCGGATTGAAAATTGTCTACCCTGCCTTCCCTTATGACGCAAAAGGACTTTTATGTGCTGCCTTCCGGGACCCTAATCCTGTTATGTTTTTTGAACACAAAGCCCTTTACAGAAGCGTTAACGGTGAGGTGCCCGACGATTATTATACCATAGAAATCGGCAAGGCCAATCTGGTAAGAAAGGGGACACATGTCAGCATCATTACTTACGGTTATGGTGTACACTGGGCTCTGGAATTGCTCGATAAGCACCGCGATATTTCCTGTGATTTGC
>JBIIMV010000260.1:0-3518 GCA_044337805.1 Bacteroidia bacterium | reverse complement strand
TTTTGCCCCTTTCATTTTTTTGTTTTTGAAAGCTTTGTATGCAGCTACAACGGCAGGATTTTCCATTCGGCATGGTCCGCACCATGATGCCCAGAAGTCAATGAGAACGTATCGGCCTTTGTTCACTTCTGACAGTTTGATGATTTTTCCTTCCGGATTTGGCTGGGCAATTTCAGGTGCTTTTGTTCCAATTGGCAGCCCCATTTGTTGCTGTGGTCTGAATGCAGAGAAGGTGAAGCCCAGAATAGCCAATAAGCCGAGGGCAATGAGGTTTGTTCGTTTCATGATGTATGATGATTTGATTTCAATTTCTCAATAATGATGCCGTGTTTCAGGCAATTCTTTTGATTTCAGCCCCAATGGCATTCAGTCGTTCGTCTATTCTCTGATAGCCTCTGTCAATTTGCTCAATATTGTCAATCACGCTTTTGCCTTTGGCAGAGAGCGCAGCAATTAGCAAAGAAACTCCGGCACGTATATCCGGCGATGACATGCTGATGCCGCGTAAAGCATGCTCTCGGTTTAAGCCGATAACAGTGGCACGGTGCGGATCGCAAAGAATAATCTGCGCCCCCATGTCAATAAGCTTGTCTACAAAGAAAAGCCTGCTTTCAAACATCTTTTGGTGAATCAGTACACTTCCCTTTGCTTGGGTAGCAACGACCAATACAATACTTAGCAAATCGGGGGTGAATCCGGGCCAAATGGCATCTGCGATAGTCATGATGGAGCCATCTATGAAGGTGTCGATTTCATAATGATCCTGAGCGGGAATGTATATGTCGTCTCCACGGCGCTCCAGCTTTATTCCTAATCTTTTGAAAGTATCTGGAATGATTCCAAGTTCGTCGTAACATACATCTTTGATGGTTATCTCGGAACCAGTCATGGCAGCTAAACCAATGAAACTCCCGATTTCGATCATGTCAGGAAGAATTCGGTGTTCGCATCCTCCCAATTTTTCAACTCCGGTAATGGTCAGTAGGTTAGAGCCTATGCCCGAAATTTTTGCACCCATACGATTCAGCATCCGACAAAGTTGCTGAACATAAGGTTCACAGGCAGCATTATAAATGGTGGTTGTACCCTCGGCCATACTTGCCGCAAGCACGATGTTTGCCGTGCCGGTAACTGAGGCCTCATCCAGAAGCATGTAGGCACCCTTCAGGCGACTTGCTTCAACTTTGTAAAAATCATTGCCGCCCTCATAGGTGAATCTTGCTCCAAGCTTCTCAAATCCTATGAAGTGGGTGTCAAGGCGCCTGCGCCCTATTTTATCACCTCCGGGCCTTGGAATAAAACCTCTGCCAAACCTTGTCAGGAGAGGTCCAACAATCATTATCGAGCCTCGAAGGGATGCTGCTTTCTTTTTGAAATCTGGGGTATTTAAGTAGTTCAGGTCAATGTGCGATGCCTCAAAAGTGTAGGTATCAGGCGAGTTTCTTTCAATCTTAACTCCCATGCTCCGCAATAACTCAATCAGTTTGTTCACATCAACGATATCAGGGATGTTGCTGATCGTGACAGGTTCTGCGCTTAGTAACACCGCACATAAAACCTGAAGGGCTTCGTTTTTTGCCCCCTGAGGAATCAATTCGCCTTTGAGTGGCTTGCCACCGGTAATTTCAAAACTTGCCATATCAGAATTTTCGTCGTTGCTGGTTCCTTCCTTTTTTTCTTTTTGCCCCTCCACCATGATGAGGAGAGTGTTTGGGAGCATCATGAACCTGATTTAGTTTTGCAGGATCCTCAAGGAATAATTTGCCTTTTGACAGTGTTTTAAGGTGCTCCCAGATTACCTCATCAGGAACGTGATCTTTATTCCAGACCACGTAAAATCTTTTCATTAGGTTGGCAATATTGAGAATGGCTGATTGCCTTTCATCTTCTGAGTTTATTTCACATGCAGCTTTTATCATCCCCTCCAGTATTTCTCCATAGTGTTTGAAACGGGGACCTTCACCCGGGTAAGGGATACGCTCAGGTTTTGACTCCAGCGTGTTTCTCTCCGGAACAGGATAAGGCGATTCTATATCAAGCTTAAAGTCTGCCATGATGTGAAGCTGGTCCCAAAGTTTTTGTTTGTAATCAGCAGATTCCTTTCCGGTGGGATTAAGCAATGCCATGGCTTCAATGATCGTTCTGGCACATTTGCTCCTTTCATCTCTGGTTTCAATACCAATCGCATAGTCTACCATTCGCTGAACGTTTCTCCCATATTCGAGAAAACTCAGGTCAGGGAGCTGGGTTGTGTAAGAAAGACCGGTTGCCGGGTTGATGGGTTCTTCCATAATGTTAAACGCAAGGGTACAACATTTTATTGATATTTCCTCCCGGATGAGCGTGATTTTGACCCACGCTATTGAACGATTTCGAGTTTTGCAAATTTTAGAAGTAGTTGCTTTTGCCCCGCCTCCTTGAACCTAATGGTGGCTTTTGTATTGGGCATTTGCCCTTCAATTACTTCAACTGTTCCTTCTCCAAATCTTTCGTGCCTCACCTGCATACCGGGCATAATAACCGATTCTGTCTGATTACCATGAAGAGATGTGGTTTTTTCCTCGGTTATCCTGGTCAGTTTACGTTGATTCTGAACAGGAGGAGACGCCTGTTTTTCAGGTTTCGCAGGCTGTGGCCGTGAGAAGAATCCTGATTTTGTTTGTTGTGATGGTCGGCTTACGCCAATTCCCCAAGGCGTTTCCTCCCGCCCTCTCTCTTTTGCCGGAGCATGGTGGTGAACGAAGGAAGGATTTATTTCATCAATAAAACGGCTGGGTTCACATTGGGTGAGACTTCCCCAGCGGTATCGGCTTGTTGCGTAGGTAAGATGAAGTTTCTTTTCGGCCCGGGTAATGGCAACATAGAAGAGTCTGCGCTCTTCCTCCAGCTCTTCTCTCGACCCCAGCGCCATTTGGCTGGGGAAAAGATTTTCCTCGAGTCCCACAACATATACATGCGGAAACTCCAGCCCTTTGCTGGCGTGAATTGTCATGAGCGCAACACTGGGTTTGTCGTCTTTTTCCTCTTTTTCATCACCGGTCAGAAGAGAAATATCCTGAAGATAATTTTTAAGAAGGCGCTTGTCTGAGATATCCTCGTTGCCATCAGCCACATCATTGGCAGCATATTCTTTCAATCCGTTAAGCAATTCCTGAACGTTTTCATACCGGCTAACGCCTTCGGGAGTCTTGTCCTGATGCAGTTCTTTCAGAAGGGTTGACTGCATGGCTATGTGCTGACCTGCTTCATAGGCTCCCTTGGTAGCTGCAATCATTCTGAACGATTGAATCATGGTTGCAAACTGGTCGATGCGAGCTAATGTTGCAGCATTGAAGTTGAGTCCTGCTTTTATAGGATTTTCAATAACCTTCCACAAACTGATTCTGTGTTCTGATGATGCACCGACGATTTTATCCATGCTGGTTTGTCCAATTCCCCGTGCCGGATAATTGATGATTCTCTTCAATGCTTCCTCATCGTCAGGGTTCACAGAAAGTCTCCAGTAAGCCAATAAATCC
>JBIIMV010000259.1:0-3524 GCA_044337805.1 Bacteroidia bacterium | reverse complement strand
AGTTTCCGGGAGGACCTCTTTCATCGTCTCAGTGTTATTCCGATCCGGGTTCCGTCACTTAATGAGAGGATAGAGGATATTCCATTGCTCATCGAGCATTTCTCTGGAAAAATTTCAGAGGAATATCAAATGCCACAAAAAAAATTACATAGCGATGCACTCAAGGAACTGCAAACGATGTTGTGGACGGGAAATATCAGGGAGTTGAGAAACGTTGTTGAACGTCTCTACATACTCAGCGGGAAGGAAATCACCCTGGCCGATGTAAAGAAATACGTGGCGAAACCCGCCTGATGAGGAAAGTATTACTTCCTTTCACAGGTTACAGTAGCGCCATTGTCAGCGGCAGCTTCAGCATTTACGACAGACTCCTGTTTATCCAATTCTGTTTTAGAACCGCAAACCTGAGGGTATACCTTTGAAGTATCATCTCCGGCAAGTTTGTATTCGTATTTGCAGTCAATGCATTTTTCACATGAAGAGAAAATAAAAGCGGCAAAAAATATTGCGCAAGCAAAGAGGAAAGTCTTTTTCATCAAAATTAGGGTTGAATTTGGTTATCGTCTCATGGTGCATTCGGCCTTTTTGCCGGGATCCTGGTTGGCCATAATCTGGGCCTGCATTGTTTCCACGTCTTCCTTATCGCCGCAGGTTTCGGGATAATCGTAAACTGGCGTACCGGCAGCGTTAACCTCAGAGCATTTCAGGCAACGCGTGCATCCACAAAGTATGAACAACTGAATGGATAAAAGGACATAAAAAGCGCGACGAACAGTCATTGTTTTGTTTTGCCAAATATAACGAATGGATTTATTTGTCGTTACAGGAATATTTTGAAAAGTTAGCCTGAGCCTCTGCCGCAACGTCTGTTTTGAATCTTTCAACATCATCTTTTGAGGCACAATACTCCGGATAGGTCTTTTCATATCCAGAGCCATCGTTACTTATTTTACAGGTTGTGCACTTCTTGCATGACTCTAATGTACTCAAAATCAAAATAATAAAAAAGAACGCGAAGAGTGTCCTAAGCATGGCATGAAAAATTTTCATGGTAAGATTGTTTAAACGATGGTCAATTAGAAATTTGTTTTTCTTTCAAAAACGTTCTGTAAATCAATGTATTCGACATATCAAGGCCAAGTTACCGTTACAGCCCTCAAAGCGGTTTTCAGACCGGAGGTATTGAATATGTTAATCAACACAGTAAAAGAGACCTCAAAAAAATCAATGTTTCCAGGGCAACCCATCACATTTACAGCAGTTTGAATTTCGCTGAAGCAAATTTATAAAAAGACTCAAAATGGCAGGTTAATGCTTGGAAATAAAATAATAGTTATCTTGGCGAAGTTTTTTTAAATCAACATTCCACGAATTGCCATGAAATTAATCCGCCAGGTTTTGATGTTCGGTTTGGCCCTTTTACTCTCATTTGAGGCTTCTGCCCAGGGAGGAAAGACCCGAAAGGCCGACGAAGCTTACAACAACTTCCTTTATACGGATGCCATTGAGCTTTACAAAAAAGCACTCACCAAAATTGACAACAAAGCCCAGAAAGCTGAAGTTTTGTTTAGGATTGCAGAGAGCTATCGCAAAATCAATGACCTCAAAAACGCTGAAGGCTTCTATGCCAAGGCAGTGAAGGCAAAATATCCTGACCCTAAAGCACAGCTTTACCTTGCAGATTGTAAGAAAGCGCAGGAGAAATACACTGAAGCCATCACAGAATATCAGGCATACAAGCAATTGGTTCCATCCGACCCTCGAGGCGAGGACGGGGTAAAGAGTTGCGAAATTGCTCAGAAGTGGAAAGATAACCCAACCCGACATGCAGTAGTTGTGCTACCTTTCAATACCAAGGCCAGTGAGTTTTCTCCCATGCAGGCTGATAAAAAAGGCACCAAATTGTGGTTTACCACATCAAGGGATGGAACAGCCGGAAATGAAAAAGATGAAACAACGGGTCAGGCATTCTCAGATATTTTTGAAGTTTCAAAGGACAAAAAAGGAGCCTGGAGTTCACCAACCCCTGTTGACCAAAACATCAACTCGAGAGACAACGAAGGTTCAGCCTGCTTTAACAAGAAAAAGAGTATGGTTGTGTTTACACGTTGCCCCCAAGAGAAAAAGAAATACCTCGGTTGTGAATTATGGTATTCAGAGAAAAAAGGAAATGGATGGGGTCAGGCAACCAAAATTCCTGATTTAGTTCCTGCCGACTCCTTTACTGTTGGGCATCCTGCAATGTCACCCGATGAAACCTTTTTGGTTTTTGCATCAGATATGCCAGGAGGACTGGGCGGAAAGGACCTATGGAAAGTATCCTACGATTCAAAAGGCAAGAAGTGGGGAAAACCGACTAATCTTGGTTACTCCATCAACACACCCGGAGACGACATGTTTGCCTTTCTTGCAGAGGATGGTTCCTTATTCTTTGCATCAAACGGACATCTCGGAATGGGCGGCCTTGACATTTTTCGTTGCGAAAAATCAGGCGATACCTGGGGCACACCCACAAACTTAAAGTTCCCAATCAACTCAGCCGGAGACGATTTCGGTATCTATTCCGATGCAAAAGCTGAACATGGCTACCTTACTTCATCAAGAACAGGTGGTAAAGGTGCAGACGACATTTATTCTTTCGATGTGCCCCCTGTGAATTTCTCCCTGGCAGGTATTGCCTATGACGCTGATAGCAAACAGCCAATTCCCGGAGCAACAATCAAACTCATTGGTTCCAATGGTTCCAGTGTTGAAGGTAAGTCCGATGGTTCGGGTGCTTTCAGGTTCGATTTCACTCCGGAAGGCAAAAGATACATCGAGCAAAATGTTTCCTATACCGTTTCAGGAACCATGGAAAAATTCTTTAGCGACAAAGCAGATTTCACAACCGTTGGAATTGAAGTTGCCACAGATTTTTCTAAAGACCTTTTCCTAAAGCCAATCAAGAAAGAACCTATCCGCCTTCCGGATATTCTCTATGATCTGAACAAGTGGGATCTCAAGCCGCAATACCAGGACTCTCTGCAGGGACTTGTTAAAACGCTTAACGACAATTCGAACCTTGTGATTGAGTTGGGATCTCACACGGATACCCGAGGTGATAAAAAATCGAATGATGTGCTTTCACAGAATCGCGCACAGTCGGTGGTTGACTTCCTTATCAGCAAGGGTATTGCCGGCGACAGACTTGTTGCAAAAGGTTACGGAGAAAATCGTCCTTTGATTTCAGATGCTGACATTGCCAAGGCTTCCACTGACGAAGAAAAGGAATCCCTGCATCAGAAAAATCGTCGTACAGAGTTTAAGATTCTACGCACCGATTACGTTCCAAAAGAAGATCCCAATTCTAAGCTGAAGCCAAAAGTTGAGATGGTGGAAGAAGAAGAATAATCTTTCCTTAAGAGCAAAAAAGCCACCTTTCGGTGGCTTTTTTGTTTTATTAATCCGTCCACATAAACTTACCTTTGTTTCATGATTGAAAAGTCAGGGCGTTACGACGCAAGAGGAGTATCATCCTCCAAAAA
>JBIIMV010000005.1:0-13406 GCA_044337805.1 Bacteroidia bacterium | reverse complement strand
ACTTCCATTGGACAGGATTCTACGTGGTAAAGAACAGGCAACTGGTGCTGGGTCCATTTCAGGGACCCATAGCCTGTACAAGAATATCATTTGGCAAAGGCGTTTGCGGCACTGCCTGGAGCCAGAAGAAAAGCTTGGTGGTGCAAAATGTGCATGAGTTCCCGGGACACATAGCCTGCAGTGCGTTATCTAATTCCGAAATAGTTATTCCCCTGTTCAACCAATTAGGGGAAGTACATGCAGTGCTTGACATTGACAGCACAGCATTGCATTTTTTCACCGAAGAGCATGTTAAGGGATTGGAATCGTGTGTAGCGGTACTGCAGAACGTATTAATTGATACCCTTGACGAGAAAATACAGGCCTGAATTGATTCGATATAAAATTCTCATAGCTGCCCTGCTCTTTTTGCTTTATGGATGTGCTCAGGTAATGGCACCCACAGGCGGCCCACGGGATACCGAGCCCCCGCGCATTGTTTCCTGCAATCCACCAGACGGGGCGGTAAATCAAAAAGAGGGCAAAATTGAGATTCGATTCAATGAATTTATACAGGTAAAAGATGCCGGCACATGGCTGACTTCGCCTCCACAGAAGCAGGCACCTGAATACAAAATCAAGGGAAAGACTCTGGAAGTCAGTCTTCGCGACTCACTAAAAACCAATACCACCTACAGCATTTCCTTTGGCAACAGCATAACAGATTTCACTGAGGGAAATGCAATGCCGGCATTCAAATATATTTTCTCCACCGGACCTAGAACAGACTCCTTAATCATCAGCGGAAAGGCCTTGAATATTCATACCGGAAAGGCAGAAAAAGATATTTCCATCTTTCTTTACAGCCTTGAAAAAACACGCCGCGACTCATTCCTTTTTAAATCTGAACCGGATTATTTTGCCTCAGCAGGTGAGACGGGATTGTTTTTGGCGGATCATCTTCCTGCCGGAGGATTTGTTCTAGCAGTCGTTGGCGACAAGAACAAAAATTTCAAATACGACCCTCCGGATGAATGGATAGGCTATGCTGAAAAAGCAGTAATTACAGTCGATTCAGCGCAAAGTAACCCAACAAACATCCGATACTTCAAAACACGTGCTACTCAGTATCTTAAAAAGTCTGACAATAGTAAACCCTCATTTTTTTTCGGTCAATTCAACAGATCCTTCAACAATCCGGTCTGCAGAGTTGCAGACAGAGACGATAGTCTGTTAATCGTCTGGGGAAAGAATAAAGATTCCATCAGTGTCTGGGATTTGAGTCTGCGGCGTGATAGTATGATGATGTTGATTTATGATGAGATGTCAGATAAGGCAGACACCTTGAATATCAGGTTCAAAAAAACAGCAACGACTGCGAACAGAAGCGGCCAAGGTAAAAGGAACAGACTTATTCTGCCGCCTGCAAGTTTTCCAAACGGTGCAATTCGCTGGAAAAGGAAACCGGGAGAGACCATCCAGGTTATTTATGAAAATCCTGTCCGTGCGTTTGATGCAGGACTTACAGAGCTTGTTGTAGGAAAAGAGAGAATGAAAATAAAATGGAAGCAGGATGTTGCAGACCTGCGTAAGATAAGTCCTGAAATTCCTGAACAGTTCAGAGACTCCAGTCTAAAAATTATCCTGCTTCCGGGAGCAGTGATGGATTGGTATTCACAAAAAAATGACACCCTGAAACTAGAGAGCAGCGCAGGGGCTTTGGAAGATTATGGAAATCTGAATATCAATCTCAGCGGAGCAGGAGAAAAATCACTTGTTGTTGAATTAATGAATGATCAGAGCCAGACCATCAACAAACAAACAGTGAATCTTCCGGTGAACCTAAATTATACAATGATTGAGCCCGGGAATTACCACCTTAAAATCATTGAAGATAAAAACAGCAACGGAAGATGGGACGAGGGACAGCCGGAAAAACTAATTCCGCCGGAAAGAATTATTCTTCCTGAAAAAATCTACGAGATAAGGGCTAACTGGGATATGGAAGAGGAGCTGCTGATAAAGGATTAGTCAGGACTCCCCTGCTTTTTTTTCTGGTCTCTCTCAAGAAAACGCACCCAGGCAACCCACATGAGAAAGAGGAAAACATAGACCAAAGTATTAAAAACATACTTGTGGTTAAACTCCACCAAACGATAGTTGTAGTTACTCATAATGGTAAGAATAACTATGCGCAGAATATTGATGAGGTGAATACCGGCCATACCTGTAGGTATGAACCAAAGTTTTTTTCTCCAGGAGCCTTCGTAAACAAGAATCAGACCTGTAAAAGCGAACATGAGCCCGAAACCTGCACATGCCGGTCCGACCAGCACACCCGGAGATTCATCGATTTTCAGGAAAACACCATCACGCAGAAGATCATAACCCAGGATTCGGATGGTCCACTCAGAGACATCCACAATATTCTCAATCAACCCATTGCGCATCCCAAGCCAAAAAGACTTGAAAGAAGCATTTTTTATGAGAATACTGTTACACAATTCCCACAGCGCATAGACCGAGAAGGCCCGCAGAAGAAAACGAGTAGAAGGAGAAAGCGATTGATATCTTTGCAGAAGTGACATACTACCGGTACAAATATAGAAGCCTTATAAAGACCATCATCTGCCTGACTTTAATTTTAGGTTTTTTCTTTGAATGTGCATTGGCCCAGAGCGGTGCAAATCACTCACAGCAGAACCTTGATTTTTTACTTTATGAAGCGGGTGATACCTTCCAATGTCGCATTTGCCGTTCGCCCGTCGGCGAAATCTTCTTTTTGGAATCACGCCAAAGCGGTAAGAAGGTGGCTTACCTTCATTTTAGGAAAGATTCACTGCTTTTCCAGCTCGATTTCACCAGGAAGCAATACAAGAAAATCGCCTTCACATCATTAAACTATGCGACAGGCCCCGATGGCATTCCGACAGGAAGAAAAAAGAGCCTGCAAGTGGTGAATAAGACCGATACACTGCAACTTGAAAAATGGAAAGCCGACACCCTCATTGATGGACTTATTGGCATTATCTCCTTCAGGTACAACAGATGGCCCGCTGCTGTAATCCCGAAAAACATTATACCCGAAAAAATATTCTGGAAGAACAAGAACCTCGTTTTTGACCATTTCCGGCTTGAGACTTCACTTTTTGACCGGGCATTATTTATCGTTCCCGGAGACTTTGAAGAGAGAAAATCCGTCTACCGTTCATCGCCCGAATGATGCCTGCCGGGAAATGACATGATGTGCTCACGTTTCTTTTTGGGGAGGCCACCCAACACCTCCTTATAGCTGTTTAATATTAAATTCTCGTACAGACTATACTCAAGAGACCCATCACAGATAATAGTATTCCAATAGGTCTTGTTCATGTGATAACCCGGAAGAATAGAGTTAGGATATTTCTCCCGCAGTTCAAGAGCATTTTCAGCAGAGGCTTTCGCATTAAAACGAAGGGGATGTTTATCAAGTGCAAGCAGCAAAAACATCTTTCCTGCCACCTTGAATACCAGAGTAACCTCATCAAAAGGAAAACATTCCTCTGTTTCAGGGAAAGAAAGCGCGAAAATTCTAATTTCTTCTGCGTTCATTTTTTAGTTACTCAACTCACCACGCAAAGATATTGACAATAGCCGAGCCTTTTCGACTAATGAAGCCTCCATGCCCAGAACAAACATCATCTTACAGACAGCCGCCTCAAAAGTCATATCATAGCCGCCAACGACCCCGGCTTTTCGAAAACGTTCCGAAGTTTCATACCTGCCTTGTGTTACGCTGCCGTGGCTGCACTGAGAAATATTCAGAACCAGCACCTGACGGTCAATTACCTCGCCGATTAAATCATGAAACCAATCATAGGATGGTCCATTGCCTGCGCCGAAAGACTCAATGATGAGACCCTTAAGTGCAGGATTGCTCAACACTGCTTGTACCATTTCCCGGGAAATACCCGGAAAAAGCTTCAATACCGCGATATTGGTATCGAAACTGGTATGAAGACGCAATTCTTTTGAAGCAGGTCTATAAATGACACTTTCGTTAAAATCAATATGGATACCCACTTCAGCGAGAGCGGGGTAATTTTGCGAGGTGAAGGCATCGAAATGTTCCGAACTGAACTTATGGGTGCGGTTACCCCTGAAAAGCCTGTAATCAAAATAGAGAGCCACTTCAGGCAGAGCAGGGAGGCCATCGGCATTCACTGAAGCGGCAATTTCTATGGCGGTAATAAGATTTTCCTTGCCGTCGGTACGAATACTGCCAATGGGCAACTGCGACCCTGTGAAGATTACAGGTTTTGCGAGGCCCTCAAGCATAAAACTCAGCGCAGACGCAGAAAAAGCCATAGTATCTGTGCCATGGAGAATTACAAAGCCATCGAAATCCTGATAGGCCTCAGCAATCATGCCGGCAAGTTCACGCCAGAAATCAGGATCCATATTAGATGAATCCATTGGTTCTGCAAAAGCCCTGGCTTCTATTTCGTAGTCAAAGCGTTGTAACTCCGGAACCTGAGCATAGAGGTGTGAGAAGTTGAAAGGCACAAGGACTCCCGTTCTCGAATCCTGAACCATACCAATGGTGCCACCGGTATAAACAAGGAGAATATTCTTTCTTTTCATAAACGATGGTCAAAAAATACAGCCATGGCGTTACGCGTGGTGACCTCTGCAACATCAGCAAGGGTCATATTTTTTACTGCAGCGAGCGCTTCGGCAACATATCTGAGATAGGCAGGCTCATTACGTTTTCCTCTGAAAGGAACCGGCGGCAAATATGGTGCATCAGTTTCAAGTACCATGCGTTCCACCGGGAGTTGGGCAAGAGTTTCTGCAAGTCCGCTTTTCTTATAGGTAATCACCCCACCTACGCCCAGATAAAAACCGGCGTCGAGAGCCCTGCGACCCTGTTCAGCCGTGCCTGTAAAACAGTGTAACACACCATGAAAGTTTTGCGGGCCAAAGCCATGCTCTGAAACCAGAATATGCAGGCATTTTTCAAAAATATCAAACGCATCGCGGCAATGGATACTAACGGGCAGCGAACAGTCTCTGGCCTGAATCATTTGTTCAATGAAGCCCTGTTGTTGAAATTCAAGAGTTGATTGGTCCCAGTAAGCATCGAGTCCGATTTCACCGACCCCAAAATACTCGGCAGCATTTACTTTTTGCCTGATTTCTTCTGGAACACGGGGCTCCGAAACAGAAAAGGAACAGGGGTGAAAACCCATCATGGGGGAAAAAAAATCAGGATACAGGGAACACGCCTCATGCATTTGTGCAATTGACGCAGTATCGATATTCGGTAACAGCACCCTGAAGACACCTGCAGCCCGAGCCCTTTGTACCACCTGTTTCAGATCAGAAAAAAACTCAGGCAGATAAAGATGCGCATGAGTATCGATTAATTCCATGATACAAACGTAAGCAAGCCTTGCTGAATAGCAAAAGACTCCCCAAGAATGGCATTTTGAGATTATCTTAGCGGCAGTGCCCAGATTTCTGTTGATTCGGTTTTCTTCAATTGGTGATATTGTACTCACCACTTCGCTTATTCGCTGTCTGAAAACTCAGTACCCGAAAGCCGAAATTTACTTTCTTACGAAGGCATCCTTCAAACCTTTACTTGAAAACAACCCCCACCTGAGCGGAGTCATAGGTATGCAGAAAAATCTTTCCGATGTAATGAGCAGCATCAGAGAGATCAAGCCTGATTACCTGATTGACCTTCATGGCAATCTTCGATCGGGATTTTTAAAACTAAAACTCGGAATAAAAAGTTACACCATTCCCAAGCTCCGCTTTAAGCGCTGGAGAATGGTTCAGACGCACAAGCGTGAGACACTGCCGCACATCAATGAAAGATATTTTTCAGCCCTGGAGAAATTGGATGTCCATTACGACGGACAAGGGCTAGAGTACTTTTTCCCAACAGGGGCAAAAGTGCTTCGCGAAATAGCAGGCATCATTCTGCCTGATGACTATGATGCCTGGGTTATTGGTGCAACTCATTTTACCAAACGCCTTCCTGAGGAAAAAATAGTTGAAGGAATAAAGCTGCGCAGGCGTCGAGTGATTTTGTTGGGAGGAAGAGCAGAAACAAGTGCGGGTCAGCGGATTGCTTCAGCCTGTCGGGATTTGGTCGTAAACCTCTGTGGTGAAACAAACTTCAGTGAAACTGCCGCTGTTATTGAAAAAGCAGGCGTAGTTTTTACCAACGATACAGGATTTATGCATATTGCTGCGGCATTGAAAAAGAAAATTGTCTGCTTCTGGGGGGGGACAGTTCCTGAACTGGGCATGACACCTTTATTACCACATGACGTGCCTCCAGCCATCATCATTGAAAATAATCTTGCCGGCTGTCGTCCATGTTCCAAAATCGGTAAAGCAAGCTGTCCACTCGGACACTTTGCTTGCATGAAAGAAATCGATATGCATCAGATTAAAGAATGCTGAGCATTAACGTAATTTTACGTCATGAATGAAAATCTCGATCCGGAAGGAAGCCATTTCAGTAAACCTGAAAAAGACGTAGAGAAAGCATTACGACCCGGACGGTTCGATGACTTTGTCGGGCAGGACAAGGTAGTAGAGAATTTGAAAATTTTTGTTGAGGCGGCACGCCTGCGCAGCGAAGCACTTGACCATGTGCTGTTACACGGCCCTCCGGGACTGGGAAAAACCACACTTGCGCATATCATTGCCGCCGATCTGGGCGTAAATATTAAAAGCACCAGCGGACCTGTACTCGACAAGCCGGGAGACCTTGCGGGCTTGTTAACCAATCTGGAACCTTATGACGTGCTCTTTATTGATGAAATTCATCGTTTGAGTCCGGTTGTGGAAGAGTACCTGTATTCTGCCATGGAAGATTACCGCATCGACATCATGATAGACACCGGCCCCAGTGCGCGTGCGGTACAAATTAGTCTGAACCCCTTTACCCTGGTTGGCGCCACAACAAGGTCGGGCTTACTCACTTCTCCCCTAAGGGCCCGGTTCGGAATAAACTCAAGGCTTGAATACTATGATTCAAAGCTGCTCACAAGCATTGTAATACGCTCAGCAGAAATCTTACGTACCGGCATAGAAGAAGTTGCAGCCTATGAAATTGCGCGCCGCAGCAGAGGCACTCCAAGAATCGCCAATGCTCTTTTACGCAGAACCCGCGACTTTGCACAGATTAAAGGAAATGGATATATCGATCTTGAAATTGCCACCACGGCACTCAAGGCGCTGAATGTAGACTTAAACGGGCTCGACGAGATGGACATGCGCATTTTGCGGACCATTGTTGAAAAATTCAAAGGAGGACCAGTGGGAATCACCACCATTTCAACTGCTGTTGGAGAAGAAGCAGAAACCATTGAAGAGGTGTATGAACCCTTTCTTATACAAGAAGGATACCTGAGCCGAACACCAAGAGGGCGGGAAGCCACAGAAAAAACCTACCGCCACCTGGGAATACTGCCCGGAAGATCACAGCATAGCCTATTTGATTAGGGCTCAGATAAATATGCCACACAAAACAGTGCCTGAGAAGGGCACACAGGAAAACAAAAAACCCCGGAAAACCGGGGTTTTAAGTGGGCCCACCAGGGCTCGAACCTGGGACCAACAGATTATGAGTCTGCTGCTCTAACCGACTGAGCTATAGGCCCTGAAAATTCAGGACTGCAAAAATATACATTTGCACCATAGTGAAAAACAAAATTCAAACCCTTATACTGGATCTTGGCGGAGTTATTTTCGACCTTGACTATATGGCGACCCCCAGAGCATTCGAGCAACTGGGCGTAAAAGGCTTTGAAAGCGCCTTCAGCAAAGCCGCCCAGCACCACTTATTCGATCGATTTGAGAAAGGGCAAATCACAGAGCAGGAATTCTTCGATGGCATCAGAGCCTATACAGGAATTCCTTTAGCAGACAGAGAAATAGAGCAGGCATGGAATGCGATGCTTCTGGGAATTCCTGATTCACGCTTTCAATTACTGAGGCAACTGGCAAAAAATTTTGATTTGTTTCTTCTGAGCAACACCAATGAAATTCATATCAGGAACTTTTGCGGGGAGCTCGAGAACAAATACGGGAAAAATCCACTTGAAGAAATTTTTATTCGCTGTTATTTCAGTAGTCGTATGAGCATGCGCAAGCCCGACAGAGAGATTTTTGAGAGCGTTATCAGAGAAAATCGGGTTGACCCCTCATCGGCCATTTTCATCGACGATTCTCCCCAGCATGTAAGGGGCGCCATCAAAGCCGGACTTCCCGCCCTGCATCTTGACCTTGACAAAGGTGACTCACTGGAAAAAATGTCACAAAGACTATTTGCTGACTTCCTGAGTTAACTCAAGCAGCACGCCTCCGGTTGAACGCGGGTGCAAAAAGGCGATCATTTTATTGTCTGCTCCCGGTTTGGGTTCGGTATTGATAAACTCAAATCCTGCCTGCTGCAGCCGGCTCATTTCCTGCCTGATATCCTGAACTTCAAAGGCAATATGATGAATGCCCTCTCCCCTCTTGGCAATGAATTTGGAAATGGCGGAGTCGGGACTCTCGGAGGCAACCAGTTCAATTTTACTTTCCCCGATACGGAAGAATGAGGTATTGACACGTTCAGATTCGACGCGTTCTATTTTATAATGGGGAGCACCCATGAGCAATTCGAACAAACTATTTGCCTTGTTCAAATCAGTGACAGCAATCCCGATATGTTCGATGCGAATCACCTGTTATTTAGACTTGGTGAATTTATCGCCGGTCTTATTGTCGTAGTTAATAAAATAGGTTCCCTTCTTGAGTGAGGAGATGTCAACAGAGCTGCCTGTTCCCTGAAGGACAATGTTTCCGAAGGTATCGAACACCTCATATTTAGTATCTCCGCTAAAGGTGATCTCACCGGTTTTTGAATCCTGTTTAAAGGTGATAACAGGCGTCATGGAACGATACTTGCAATTATCAGAAACCCGGGGGCCTGTTACGTCAACCTGCTTTACTCTGATGAGGTTTTCACCGGAATAAGGAGCGTATTTTACCTCGTAGTAGTGCTGGTCGGGGGTTCCTTTACCATCCACTTCACCGACCTTGACCCATTTGTTCCAGCGTTTCTGTTCAACAACAAACTTCAGTTTGCCTGTTTCATTTTTTGTTGTCCAAACAAACTTTCCATCTTTGGTAACTTTCATGGAGCCCGAAACAACATCAAATGTCGATCTGGGCTTGAGATCCTCCGGATTTACAATGCTGGGTTTGCAATCGTCTTTGTGTGTAAGCTTGATGCTCACTGCCTGACCGATTACCAGCTGAAGAGAGGCGAGATCAATTTCGAATGAGCTTTGCTGAATTTCATCAGTGGCAACTTTACCATTCACGGTTACTTCGGTGACACAAAATCCCGAACCTCCCGAGAAGGGATTTTTAACAAAAATATTCTTCCCCTGATAGGTTCCGGATACAGTAAGTTCACCGGCAAATAGAGGCTGTACTGATAGCACCGACATCAGTATTCCGAGGGGTGAAATGAATTTTACAAACGAGCGCATCAAAAGTCTTTTTCAGGTTTGATTATTAGGATTGCTCCTGTGAAACGCAATGATAATATGTTTTTGCCGATTATACAAACACTTTAGGGGATGAGTCCTTAACTTTAGGGGCGATGCAGAACGAAAATCATCACACCGAACAAAATCCATGGAAAACACTGAGCTCTGAACTCGTGTACGAGTCACCATGGATAGGCATTATAAAAAACGAGGTTATTCACCCCTCCGGAAAGCCGGGTATATACAGTACCATCAAGTTCAAAAACAAAGCCATAGGTATCATCCCTATTGATGCAGAACGGCATACCTGGATTGTGGGACAGTTCCGCTATCCGGTTGATGGTTACAGTTGGGAAATTCCCGAGGGAGGTGGAAATCCGGATGTTCCTTACGAAGCGTCTGCTGCCAGAGAACTTATGGAAGAAACCGGTATCAGGGCAGGAAAACTAACGCCGCTGATGACGATGCATCTGAGCAACTCTGCGAGTGATGAAGAGTCTATTGTTTTCGTTGCCACCGATTTGAGTTTTGGGCAGGCAGAGCCTGAAGAAACAGAGGTGCTCCAGGTAAAAAGAATCCACTTCGATACCTTGTACGACATGGTGATGAGCAATCAGATAACAGATGCCATTACCGTTGCAGCCGTTCTGAAAATATCGGCCCTGGGCGTCGATTCTTTTCTGCGTTAAAAAATAGAGTTGTTTAGCCAAGAGTGGAAAACCTCCCGAAAACCCCCAAAGGAAGCTGAAGTCCGCTGGCGGAGCGCAAAAATAGCTCCCCCGACTCGAATTTTTCTTTAACGAAAGGTCTGAAAAGATTGCCCATTACCAGCGACGAAAGGCCCAGGGAATACGCATTCAGAATAAGCATTCTTTTTTCGGGATGCAGAATACTGAAGACGGCATCCATCATTTCCTGAAGTTGTTCCTCGAGCTTCCATTTTTCGCCCTCAGGCCCATGGCCGTATGCCGGCGGATCGAGAATAATGCCATGATAATGGTTGCCCCTTCTGGCCTCACGTTTTACAAATTTCAGAGCATCTTCCACAACCCACCGGATATCATTTAGTGAAGATTGCTCCATATTTTCTTTTGCCCAGCTTATTACCTGCCTGATGCTGTCGACATGCGTAACATCAGCTCCTGCTGCTCTTGCGGCAAGGCTGGCGCCTCCCGTATATGCAAAAAGATTCAAAAATCTCGCTCCTGAGATACCCGACATGTTTCGGTAAATATAATCCCAGTTAACTGCCTGTTCAGGAAAAACGCCAACATGCTTAAAACCCGTCAACGCCAGTCTGAAACTAAGCTGCGGGCCTTTGGGCAATGGATATTGGACCTTCCATGATGAAGGGAGATCGCCTCGCAACGCATTCCATGTTCCTGAAGAACTTCCCTTTTGCACAAAGCGCACATGGGCCTTCTTTTCCCAGTCTTTTTCTGAGTAGACAGGACGCCATAATGCCTGAGGTTCAGGTCTGATTGTAATTACCCGGCCAAAACGCTCGAGTTTCTGATCATTACCGCAATCAAGCAATTCGTAATCGCTCCAATGGGCCGGACTTAATAGTTGCACAGCACAAAAATAGAGATTGCATTGAACAAAGCGAGGTGTTTAACCGAAGCATATTCAGAACCCGCAGGTGATGAAGGCTACTGCTTTGAACGCTTTGCGTTTATGGTTTTCCTGAAGTCTTTGCCAATGATTCCAAACAAGTTTTTTTCTGGTTTTTTTCTGGTTTTTTTCAATTGACTCTAAATGCTCTATCAAGTTAAAGCAGCAGCAAACAGGGTTTCATATCTTTGCGGGCTTAAATAAAAGGCCTATGATGCCCGTAAGAGTCAGATTTGCTCCCAGTCCAACCGGCCCGCTTCACATGGGTGGAGTGCGCACCGCATTATTTAATTATCTTTTTGCTCATAAACAGGGCGGAACTTTTTTGTTGCGCATTGAAGATACCGACCAAACGCGCTTTGTACCCGGTGCGGAAGAATACATCATGGAGTCTCTGCGTTGGTGCGGAATTGAGCCTTCTGAAAGTCCTGCCGTTGGCGGACCATACGGCCCATACAGGCAAAGCGAAAGAAAAGAAAAAGGGATTTATGCAGCCGAAATAACCAAGCTTCTGAATGCCGGTCATGCCTATTATGCCTTCGACACCTCTGAAGATCTTGAGCGTATGAGAAAAAAGCTGGAAGAAGAGAAATCCAGCAATCAGCAATACAACGCACTTACGCGCATGGGCATGAAGAATTCTCTGAGTCTGAGCGAGCAGGAGACCGGGGAATTGCTCAACAATGGTCACCCTTATGTTATCCGTTTTAAAACCCCTGATGAGAACATCCCCATCAGATTCAAAGACCTAATCAGAGGCGATGTAGAGGTTCTCTCCCACCAGATTGATGACAAAGTGCTGATAAAGTCAGACGGAATGCCCACCTACCATTTTGCACACATTGTAGATGACCACCTGATGCAGATTTCACATATCATCAGAGGAGAGGAGTGGCTTCCTTCGGCACCTGCACATGTGCTTATCTGGCGTGCACTAAACTGGGAGATGCCTGTTCTGGTTCATCTTCCCCTACTTCTGAAGCCTGATGGAAATGGGAAACTCAGCAAACGCGACGGCGACAGGCTTGGCTTCCCTGTTTTCCCTCTCGAATGGAAGGACCCCTTCAGCGGAGAAATATCTACAGGGTACCGTGAAAAAGGATATTACCCGGAAGCATTTGTTAACATGCTCGCCTTTCTGGGATGGAATCCGGGAACCGAACAGGAAATATTTTCAATAAATGAACTTGCGTCACAATTTTCTTTTGAACACGTGCACAAGGCTGGAGCAAAATTTGACCCAGAGAAGGCTATTTGGTTCAATGCAAAATACCTCCATGGGCGCGAGGCAGAACAATTGGTAAACGGATTAAAACAGAGTCTTTCTGCAAAAGGCATCACAAAAGAATTCAGTCCGGATTTTCTTCTACATGCCGTGACCCTGTTGAAAGATCGAGTGAATTTCGAGCATGAGATGTATGACAAAGGCTATTATCTCTTTGTGGCTCCCACCGTATACGATGAAGCGGTGATATCAAAAAGATGGAAGCCCGGGTACAGGGTATTTTTTGAAGTCTGGGCAGAGGAATGTAAAGGCATTCAAGACGCAGATGCGCAACACTGGGAGAACGCTTTCAAAAATCAATGTCAGGCCCTGCGTCTGAAGCCCGGAGAGGTACTTCAACTTTTCAGGGTACTGATTAGCGGCGAATCATCCGGCGTTGACTTATTCCCTATGGCAGCGCTTCTTGGCGGTAAAGAAGTATCTTCAAGAATTGAATCTGCATTGTTACATCCCCTTACAAAAGAAGCATGAGCAACGAAAAAAACACGAATTTCCTCGAAGATATCATCAGCGAGGAACTAAAAGCAGGGAAGTTCCCGGAAGGCATCATTACCAGGTTTCCTCCTGAGCCAAACGGCTATCTTCATATCGGGCATGCCAAGTCAATATGCCTGAATTTTGGACTTGGAGAAACATTCCGGGGTAAAACCAATCTGCGCTTCGACGATACCAATCCGGAAACAGAAGAGACCGAATATGTAGAAAGCATACAGAGAGATATTCAATGGTTGGGCTTCAAGTGGGCTGAATTGCGCTTTACCTCAGATTACTTCGATCAGCTTTATGAATTTGCCATCAGGCTCATTCAAAAAGGCAAGGCTTATGTCGACGATTCCAGTGCCGAAGAGATTGCCGCCATGAAAGGCACCCCAACAGAGCCCGGCAGGAACAGTCCCTTTCGTGACCGCAGCATTGAGGAAAATCTGCGGCTTTTTGAAGGCATGAAAAATGGTGATTTCGAGGAAGGGAGCAAGGTTTTGAGA
>JBIIMV010000257.1:0-3530 GCA_044337805.1 Bacteroidia bacterium | reverse complement strand
ACCATTCAGTCAAAACAAAATCTGAAACAGACGCTACCCGTTAATGAATTAGTGTTAACCATACAACGCCATGCCTATTTCCGAAACCTGAAGGTAGCACTCAACATCAACGGTATTCCGGACGGAAAAAAATTAAGGTTTAGCATGAGCAACGATCAGGATACCAACCGATATGACGTTGGAGAATACGGAAACGGCAACCACTATTTCGAACTTCTTGTCGCACACTATCCAAAAAATCCAATAGTCATATTTCAATTGAAAAGTGGCACACCGGGCATTGACCTCAGCCGATGCACCATAAGCGCCGAAGCCGATTAAATCAAGATGGGCGTGTGCTGCAGCGCGCAATCTCCTCTCTGCTGCTCAATACATACTGCCATGCGCGGCAGCACCGGGCCATACGCTTAAAAGCCCGCAACCCACGCCTCATGCATTGCATTTGCGGGGCTTCCGCTTCTGTCCCTCACGCACCTGAATCCGGGGTGGTTATCATACATTCCGGCAAGAACATATCCAGCCTGTTAAAAAATTACAAAAAGAGAAAACCATAAACAGGCAGAAAAGAAACAACAAACATAAAATTTCAGTCACAATAAGCTTTAAATTAGAATATGACCAACAAACAGTAAGTCTTCAAAATATCAATCACAAATAAAATGTAAAAACACTTATGAAATTTTAACTTGATGACAATGGCCTTCCTTATTTACTTTGTGTCAAATCAAAACCCTCTATATGAGAACAAAAACAATCATCATTGCCACTGCTATTGCGGGTACTGCATTCATAGGTGGAAGAATCCTGTACAACAAATACCGTATTGTAATTCCCGCCATTGATATCAATCAGAGCGAAATTGGATGGAGTTGTAAAAGCCTCTCCGACACGCACGAAGGAAAAGTTAAATTGAGCGATGCAAAACTTCAGTTCAAAAACAACAAGCTCATAGGCGGAACCTTCGAAGCCGATATGAAGAGTATTACCGTTACCGATATTAAAGACACCGAGAGTAACATAGATTTGGTTGAACACCTGAGCAACGATGATTTCTTTGCCTCCAGCAAATTTCCGAAAGCAACATTTAAAATTACCTCGGTAAAAAATCTTTCAGAAAAAAACTACGAAATCACCGGTATCATGCAAATCAAGGGCAAAGAGAAGGTCATAACCTTTCCCGCTGAGTTGCAGGAAGAAAATGGAATCAGGCGTCTAAATGCTAAAGTAAATTTAGACCGAACGCAGTTTGGCATTGAGTATGGCGCCGAAGGGAAACCCGGCTCTGAAAAGGACTGGTTTATCTACAAAGAAATTCTGCTGAACGTAAATGTTGTTGTGCCCGAAGAAAAAAAATCCTGAATCTTTTTATTTCCGTTGAACCATCAAATGTTAAAGCGTATGGTATATTGCTGTTTTTGTAGAAATGCGGGTAAGTGTGAAGATTCCCTCAATTTTAGCTACCATAGGAATTGAGTGGCGGAAAGTTGTTTAAGGACTCATGCAGCCTATCGTTGTGGCAGATCCACATCCATTTAATCGTATTGGTTTGCCCGGGTCGACTTTTGCAGAGCCAGAATATCCACACAACATCACATTTACTTTCAAACTTTCAACCTCCTTGTTTAAAAATGCTGCAACCTAAATCGTTCTGATTAGATTACCGCTTGCGCTGCGTATATCGGTTTTTCCTTTGTTGGTGGTAATGGCAACATCGGCTCCCATCCAGCGTGCCTGGGTAGCATCACTATTGCCTATGGTGCGGACATGATTGCCGGTATGGGTTCTTATCTCTACTTTACCCTTTACGGTGGTGATCAGTACCAAATCCTGAGCGGCATTAAAATCGGCGAAAACAGCGTCGCCATTGCCGATGGTACGAATATGATTTCCGGTGCTGCTGCGAATTTCAACTTTACCACTTACAATCTTTAAAATGTTCATGTTGTTTTTCTAAATTCTATACACCTACTCTGTCAAGGCTTTTCGGTATCCGCCAGTCAAATTTATCGAAATTTGTCAAGGGTGCTTGAAAAAAAACAAATCATGACAACTGTTGATCTCTTCAAAAAGCCAGGGTATAATTCAATGGTAAGCTTGAACTATGGTTCGGGAAAAATGTATTTTATAAAGTCTGAAAGTGCAGACGAAGGGGCCGTGGGTCGCACGAAAATGATTTTCGCTACAGAGGTTTTCTTAAGCAATCTGCTTTCAAATGATGAAGGGAAAACGCCACAAGGTAAAAAACGCCTGCCTTCATGAACCACACTGATTTGTATCTTTGAAACGATATGAATTCCGGGTTCTACTGTCCTGCTTGTCTGCAGCAACTTTCCGAAAACAGTAACAATGCCTTCGATGTGAAGGCTGGAAAGTTGTGTACCCGGTAAAAAATGGAATGCCTGTTCTCATCGATGAATCCCAGTCGCTCTTCCGTATAGCCGATATGTTGCACGAGCCTTCCAAGGCATACCTCAAAAGAAAAGGAATCAAGCAAATCATCATTGGCGCCGATACGTTCTTGAAAAGGGTGCTACCTCCTCTCAGCTTTAACCTTGTTGCTGCAAAAAACTTTCGTAAACTCAGTGAATTGCTGATGCAACAATCCCCTACACTGAATGGTGCTTCGGGGCATTTGCACAACTGCCTCTGCTTTGATGCTGATTCACCTACTTATGGTTTTTCAGAAAAAAAAGGGTTAATCTTAATTTAAAAATCTCATTTTCAATATATTAAATCCAAATCAACTACAAACTCGCCCTTCGTTTGTTGAATTCACAAAATCATTAACTTTGTGTAATGTTAGTGTCATATTAACACTGATTAAAAAAAGGAGGATTCAGATGAGAAAGATTTTCTACCTGTTGTCGGCACTGCTGATCACCGCTTTATCTAACACCATCACCGCCATTGCGCAACCCCAGCCCCCGGGTGGTTTGAACCCACCTCTTCCGAATCTTGGCCCAGACATCAGTATCTGTCCCGGAACAAGCGCGGCACTGCAGCCATTTGTCGGCTACCAACTCTTCGAAGATACCCTCATCATTCGTTACAACGCCACGCTTGGTGTCAGCGGTCTCCAGAATGCTAACAAAGTTTATTTTCACTCTACTTACGAACTCCAGCCCTTCGGCGGCCCGGTGAACCCATGGGTTGGCAACTGGGGTCAAGACGATAGCCTCGGCCTGATGAGAGAAACAGCTCCCGACCAATGGGAAATCCGTCTTCATCTTCCAAGTTATTACAACATCAATCCCACCACCACCATCAACGGACTTTTTATGGTGTTCCGCAACGAAGACGGAACAGCAACAGGCAAAGACAACAACAACAATGATATCTTCCTTCTGCTCTCAGGCACCAATCCGACATCGTCTTTCAATGGTATCCAGGGAATACGTGTAAGTGATGGTATCAACTCTATCCAATGGAGTACCGGAGCCACAACTCCCACCATCATCGTTAACTCACCCGGTACCTACGGCGTAGCGGTAAGCTATGCAACAGGAAGTACAGCCTATGATACGATTGTA
>JBIIMV010000256.1:0-3531 GCA_044337805.1 Bacteroidia bacterium | reverse complement strand
TTGCCGTTGAGCAGTGTAGTTACCTGCATTGAAACAGGCAATATTGACCTCAGTGGCATGCCATTCTGCGGAGGAAGACCGATTGAAATACCGGTCATCGTCAATGGCCCGGCACTGGTACCCGGCAACATTTTTATTGCCCAGTTATCGGGTCCTCTGGGTGTTTTCAATTTACCCATCCCATTGGGCGGGGCTCTGGCAGATTCCAATTGCACGATACAGGGACAATTGCCGGTGAATTTGCCTCCGGGAAACCAATACAGAATCAGGATTCGCTCCTCCAGTCCGGTGTTGTTCTCAGCACCACATCCTGTACCCATTGAGATCCATCATCCCAATCTGGGCCTCGACTTCAGCGTCGGACAAAATATTCTTAGTCCGCCCTACAACGCTCTTTTCACCAACACCTCAAGCGGATCCGGCCTCGATTATTTCTGGTTCTTTGGTGATGGCAATTTTGAACATAACAATGCGCTGACGGTGGCACATCAATATGGATTCAGCGGAACTTATGCGGTGGCTCTTTACGCCATAGACAGCATCACCGGTTGTCGCGATACGCTCTACGCACCTTTCGACAGCAGTAAAACCGTGTATTGCACCTCAGGCTCTGTTAATTGCCAGTTAAACCCGGTGATCAGTCCAACAGGAACCGGCGGCGTTATCAATGCCTGTGCGGGAAGTACGGTCACCCTCAGCTGCAATGCCGTGAACGGAGCCAACTATCAATGGAATTTAAACGGAGTGCCGTTGGGCGGAGAGACACAGCCCAGCCTGAGTACAGGAATTCCGGGTTTTTACAGCGTGACGATTTCAGATTCCCTGTGCTTTGAAGTTTCCAACACGGTGCAGCTCACCTTTAATCAGGCGGCGGTGCCGGTACCGACTATTACCCAAACCAATAATCTCCTGCCATGTAACGGGGGAAGTGCCACCCTTACTGCAAGTGCAGGATACAGTTCCTACCTCTGGAGTAACGGAGAAACCACGAGCAGTATCACGGTATCCACCTCAGGTGCCTACACCGTCACAGGTTTCACGGGAGCGCAGGGATGCTTCGCAGTATCCGACACTGTGTTTCTGAATGGCTCTGCGGTGTCTGCACCTCCCATCTGTGTGGTAACCATCGACACCTCGGGTATCCACAATGTGGTGGTATGGGAAAAGCCTGTAACGACGGCCATCGACAGCTTTATTGTTTACCGCGAAGATGGGCAGCAGGGAATATACAACCGAATCGGAGCAGTAGATTACGACTCTCTGAGCGAGTTTCTTGATATCACATCTGACTCACAGATGCGGTCTTATCGTTACAAGATTGCGGCCAGAGATACCTGCGGCGGTGTTTCACTGCCAAGTGCATTCCACAAGACCATGCACCTGCAGGTTAGTCCGGGACAAGGCATTGCCAGAAACCTGAGCTGGACACATTACGAAGGGATCACCTTCCCCACGTATGAGATATCGAGAAGGGCATTTCAAAATCCTTTCACCTTTCTGCAGTCTTTGCCTTCAACAAACAACACGTTCACCGATCTGGCACCACCCAACGGAGCGAATTCATGGTATTATGTAGAGATCATATTGCCTCAGGCCTGTACCTCTACCCGCGCAGCGAGAAACCGCTCTGCCTCGAATGCCACCGGAAACCTAACCGTATTTGTTCCTGACACAGCCAATCCTTTGAAGGTAGAAGAAATCCGTTTAGCGGATTTTGAGATTTCTCCGAATCCATGCGTAGATCGCTTCCATATCAGGATGCCATCACTTTCAGGTTCAGAAAGAGCCTTCTATCAGATTGAAGACCTCAGAGGAAGAGTAGTGGTAGCAGAAACAGAGATTAAAGTTCGCGATACCGAGGTGATGTTAAATGAAGCTTCCGGAGTTTACATCGTAAGGCTGCGCGCAGGAAGCAGAACAGAAAGCCGCAGGCTGGTGATCACCGGTCGCAGATAATACTGCTTACTGAAAAAACAAAGCCGGGAGATGGATTGCATCTTCCGGCTTTTTTATTCAGAAAGGATGAGAATGCAAGAAATGTTCAGAGGGAAAGCGGTGATTGGATTTATCGCTCTTTTGTTTACGTCGAAACAAAGAAAGGAAGAAGGATATACCAGGCCCACACCGATTTTTGAACGCAGGATATGCGTTCGCGCAAGCGGGCCTGCTCCATCTTAAATCGAGAAAGCCATGAGGAGAATATCATCTACCTGATCTTCATTTACCTTCCAGTCAGAGAGAAATTTTGTCACTTCCTTTTCCTGTTCGGAAAGGCTGAGATGCTGAATATCGGCAAGCATTTTCATCAGGCCCTTTGTGCCCAGCTTTTTTGACTGAGGACCACCGAACTGGTCGGGAAGTCCGTCGGTATATAAATACACCCGATCCCCCTTTTTGAGTTGAATATGCACAGATTCAAAGACCTGATCATCGGGCGTAAAACCTGCAATACCTGTTTTGGTAGACTTTAATAATTCGTGTTGCAGGGGAGCCTCTTTGCGGAACAGCACAAGAGGTCGGTTGGCACCTGCAAATTCTATGGAATGATGTTCATGATCGATGATGCAGAGGGCCATCTCCATACCATCATGCGATTGAGATTCCTCATTGCCCTGGTTGAGAGATTTCCGCACCTCAACATTCAAAAAAGAGAGGATAGCCGATGCATTTAGCACAGGGAGTTCTCTTATTGCCTGGGTCAGCTTTTCGGTTCCGATCATGCTCATGAATGCACCGGGGACACCATGACCGGTACAGTCGGCCACCACCAACACAGTTTTCTTTTCCGGGAATTGTTCATCGGAAAGATTGCTTTTCCTAAGTTCAGAGAACCAGTAGAAATCACCACTAACGATATCGCGGGGTTGGTACAGGATGAATGCCTCATCGAAATGACGGGTGATAGAATTTGTTTTTGGCAGGATGCTGGTCTGAATCACCTTGGCATAGTGAATACTGTCGGTGATTTCGCGGTTTTTCTCTTCAACTTTTGACTTTTCAACATGAAGTTCACGTGTTCTGCTGGTGACGGTATTTTCGAGCAGTTCGTTCAAGGCTTTCAGTCGACGGATATTCCAGACAATGAGCAGGCGGATGGTGAGCAATCCTGCAATGAAATAGAGGGAATACGCCCAGAGCGACCTGTACCACGGAGCCTGAATAGAAAAAGAAAAAGTTGTTTCAGGACTGTCGCCAAGTATATTGCTTTTTGCTTTTACACGAAAAACATAATTCCCTTCAGGTAATTTACTGAATTCCCGGCTGGTTTCTTTTGACCAATTGGTCCAGTTGTCTTCCAGTCCATCCAACATGGTGCTGTAGAGTATGCCATCCGCATCATTAAATTGGTTGGTAGAGAAAGAGAAGGAAATAGAGTTAAGCTCAAAGGGCAGATGAGGGAATTGTTGCGGTGACTGGGCGAAGCCAATTCCGGCCAATCCTTTATTTCCTGTTTCCAAAAAGTTACCTTGAAAAATATTAGAATCCGGCAGGCATCTGATGCGTGAAATAAGCGGAGATTGGATCGATTTC
>JBIIMV010000253.1:0-3554 GCA_044337805.1 Bacteroidia bacterium | reverse complement strand
AACGATCGATATATTCTTTGGCGGTGCCTTCAAGAAGCGGGCAGGTGAGCACAGAAACGATGTGGGCAGGGCGATGGAGGTTATACACACTGTTGAGATTCTCATGGGGGACACTCTGACCGAGGTAGATTGTCCTCAATCCCTTGGACTTGAGGGTATAGTTGGCGAAAAGGAGCGATATTTCATGCAACTCCTGGTCTGGCAGGTAAAGCAATACCTTATCTGCCGTGGCATCCACCTTTTGATTGGCTCCATCAATGGCCACAATCAGCTTTTGGCGGATGAGATTAGAGATGAAATGTTCCTGTGCCGGATTGATAGAATTGGTTTGCCACAGAATACCCACCTTTTGGAGAAAAGGAAAGACGATATTTTGAATGGTATCATCAAATCCCTGACGCAGAATGTTGTACGAAAGTGATTTTTCGAAACGATCCTCATCCATTTCAATCATAGCCAGCACGAGAGAATCAATCTGAATGATGGCATCTGAGCTGGTTTCGGTAACTTCAAGGACCTTCTCCCTGATAAGGAAATCGCCAAAGCCGGCAATTTTGGAAATTTTAAATCCCTTGTTGTTTAGAATGGAGATATTGAGGACCTTTTTAAGGTCTTCGTCGCTGTAGGTACGAATGTTAGTGTCCGAGCGCTCCGGGATTAAAATCCCGTAGCGCTGTTCCCAAATGCGCAGAGTATGCGCTTTGATACCTGAGAGCCGTTCAAGGTCTTTGATTGAATATACCGCCACAATCCATCAGAATGTTCGTTATAAACAAGCTGTTCCGGAAAAGGTTTAGTGAGGAGAAATTTATTTTTCAGCGTTTCCACCCTCAGCTCCGCCGGAGGCCGCCATACCTGCCAGGTCGCGGTCAAAGAAATACAAACCGCCTGCATCGGTGCCTATCATCTTGAGCTTGTCGAGGATAGTGCGGGCAAGTGCCTCTTCCTCAATTTGTTCACTTACATACCATTGAAGGAAGTTGTGTGTGGTGTAATCTTTTTCGCGAAGACAAACATCAACCAGGTTATTGATTTCACTACTGACCATTACTTCATGCTTATGCACTGTTTCAAAGACCGAAGAGAGAGACTTGAAGGTTTTATCGGGTTGTTTCAGAGCAGGCACAACAGCATGGCCACCGCGCTCGTTTACAAAACGCAGGAGTTTAATCATGTGCATGCGCTCTTCATCGGCATGATGGAAGAGGAAGGCCGCAACACCTGAGAAGCCCTGTGTCTCTGCCCATGAAGCCATGGCGAGATAAAACTGACTGCTGGATGCCTCAAGTTCGATTTGCTTATTGAGTGCTGTTTCGATTTTTTTCGATAACATAGTGAATTCAAATTTTGAACAAAGTTACACATTGAAACACATCCGAGGATTTTTTGTTTCACTCTTGCTGTTGTGCAGTTTTGCTGCCTTTTGCCGGGCAGCAGAAAACCTTACCCTACCCCGACCGGTGTTGTTAGAGGCAGGATCTCCCAACCGCATTACCCAAGGATTGTATTATCAGACCGCAGGGAAGGAAGACCACAAGCTGCCGGCTCCCGGCACAATGATCGCTTACCGCGGAAAGGAAGCGATAAATCTGGGATTTTCGAAGCAGGATTACTGGTTTTACTTTCAATTAACGCAGAAGAGTCAAGAAGCGCAGTGGATACTGGAGTTCCCCTACCCTTTTCACGATATGCTGGAAGTATGGGTGATTGCACCGGGCCGTGACACCCTGCAATACCGACTGAGCGACAGAGAAGAATTTTATAAACGTGAGATCGCTCACCGGAATTTTCTGATTCCCCTAAAACTGAGTGCGAACAACACCACCGAGGTTTACTGCAGACTTCAGTGTGAAGGTGAAGCCAGCAGTTTCCCGGTGAGCGTAATGTCGCAGCGGGTCTTTCAGCAACAAAACTACAGGCAGCAGCTTGCCCTGGGCTTATACTATGGAATCCTGTTATTTGCTTTACTGTTGAGTATATTTCTTGTTTCGAAGTTAAGAGAGCGCGCACAATATTATTATGTATTTTATCTGAGCGGGCTGGCTCTTTTTCAATTTTCACTTGATGGTTATGGTTTTCAATATCTATGGCCCTTTTCGCCCTGGCTTGCCAATCACATGATTCCCGTTACCGGCTGCCTCACCTTACTTTTTCTGACACAATTCACACGCGCCTTCCTTCACATTAAAGAACACAGCCCTGCGCTTTCGCGAACGATGCAGGGCGCATCTCTGTTGCTTGCACTGCTATTTACCTTCGGCCTGTTTGAAAACCCGTTTTATTATTTCAGCCTGTTGGGCAGTAATTTGCTGGCACTACCGGTAATGATTCTTTTGCTGGCCTCTGCAATGAGAAGCCTAAAAAACAGGATACCATCGGCACGGTATTTTTCCGGGGCTTTTGTCCTTTTGATTATGGGCAGCACCCTGGCACTATTGAAAAACCTGGGAATTCTGCCCAGGGTATTTATCACAGAGTACGGCATTCAGATTGGGTCAGCGGTAGAAATCATGATGCTTAGCCTTGGACTGGCAGAAAATCTAAAGAGCCTTAAGACAGAAAACGAAATGGTACAGGCGAGGTTGTTAGAAGAGTTGCAGGAGAAGTATCACATTCAGGAAAGGGCCAAATCAGAGCTGGAGAAAAAAGTGGAAGAACGAACCGGAGAACTCCGAGAGAAGAATATCGAAATCGCCAGTAAAAACAAAGACATCACAGACAGCATCAATTATGCACTGCGCATTCAACAGGCCACACTTCCGCACGACGAAGAGCTGCAAGAGCTGATTCCCGGGAGCTTTGTCTGGTACCTGCCCCGAGACATTGTTAGCGGTGATTTTTACTGGGCAGGCAAGCGCGATGGCCTGATATTCATAGCCGTTGCAGACTGCACCGGCCATGGGGTTCCCGGCTCGATGATGAGCATGGCTGCCAATTCCTTTCTGAGCGAAATCATCAATGTACATGGCATAAGCTCCCCAACAGAAATTCTTGAGATACTTCGCAAAAAAATTATTGGGTTACTGAGACAAGAAAAAAACCAATCGCGCGACGGCATGGATATTTCATTGCTCGTGATTGACAAAGAAAAAAGGCGGCTTCGTTTTGCAGGCGCCTTCAATCCTGTTTACATGCTCAGAAAAGGCAACGAAACACCTCACGAGAAGGCGCAGCAATTACGCAGCACAAACGATCAGACACTTTGGTCGCTTCCGGCAAACCGTTTTCCTGTAGGGATGCTAAGCGAGCAGGGACATGAGGCTTTTACGGAGATAGTGTTAGACCTGCACCCGGAAGATTGTTTTCTGATGTTCACTGATGGCTTTGCCGACCAGTTTGGAGGCGAAAAAGGCAAGAAACTGAAGAGCAATGCGATGCAGGACATTTTTTTTACCACCCCATATTCAGAATTAATGAAAACCTTTGAGAATACTTTCAACAATTGGAAAGGTATGCACGAACAAGTGGATGATGTTTGTATTTTAGGCTTCACAATCCGGGAGATATGAGCCTGAAAGAACGCGTACAAGAACTAGAAGCAGAAAATGCAAGGC
>JBIIMV010000252.1:0-3573 GCA_044337805.1 Bacteroidia bacterium | reverse complement strand
CTTCGCTGCTACCGATGCGCACAAACTTGTTCGCTACCGAAGGAACGATATGATGGGCAATCAGGAAAATAGTTTTATTCTTCCCAAGAAACCTCTCAATCTCATAAAAGGCCTTGTTGGCGGCATTGATGCTGAGGTGCATCTCGACTTTGGCAAGCAGAATGCCTTCTTCCGTGTCGATAATTTCAATCTCATCTGCAGACTCATCGATGCCAAGTATCCGAATTACGAGGCAGTAATACCCACAAACAATCCTAACAAACTGGTTGTTGACCGCGTTGCGCTGCTTGGTGCCTGCCGCAGAGCCAGCATTTTCTCAAACAAAACTACCCATCAGGTGCGTTTGAAAATTACCGGCAGTGAATTGACCATCTCGGCTGAAGATTTTGATTTTAACAACGCTGCTACTGAGCGCCATACCTGTCAGTATGAGGGAGAGGACATGGAAATCGGTTTTAACGCAAAATTCCTGATTGAGATGCTGAATAACCTGGATGGTGAGAGTGTGATGTTTATGCTTTCTGCACCAAACCGTGCGGGAATTCTGATGCCAATGGACAACGATCCTGAGGGTGAAGAGATTCTGATGCTCGTGATGCCGGTGATGATCAGCAACTGATTTTACTTGTAATAAAAATAAAAAGCCCGCTTGTTGCGGGCTTTTTTATTGTCGGAAAACCATCCTTTCTAGGCGATGATCTCTGAAACTTTATTGTTCTCCAGAAATTCCATAGAAGCTGCCAGATCCGGCTCCAACTCACGGTCGGAGGAAAGAAATGGTACCACTTTGCGGTATTTGGCTCTGGTCTTTTCAATGGTCGCGGAGCTTTTCCAGCCTTGTCTTAAATCAAGTGCCTGCACTGCGTTCATGAGTTCAATGGCCAGCACGCGCTGAACATTTTTAATTACGCGATAGCATTTGAAGGCTCCGTTTGCTCCATTGCTGATGTGGTCTTCCTGTCCGTTGGAGGATACAATGGAGTCAACAGAGGCAGGATGGCAAAGGATTTTGTTGAGACCCACGATGGAGGCTGCGGTATACTGAGGTATCATAAAGCCGGAATTGAGTCCGGCCTCGTTTACAAGGAAGCTGGGTAGCCCGCGGGCTCCGGAGATGAGCTGATAGGTTCTGCGTTCGCTGATGTTTGCTATTTCTGCCATGGCGATGGCCAGCATATCGAGGGAGATGGCCAGAGGCTGTCCGTGGAAATTGCCTCCCGAGAGTATTTTCTCTTCTTCCGGAAAGAGAATGGGATTGTCGGTGACGGAATTGATTTCACGGTTGAATACGCTCAGCACATATTCGTAAGCATCTTTTGATGCGCCGTGAACCTGTGGAATGCATCTGAAAGAGTATGGGTCCTGCACGGCGGTTTTCTCTCGTTTTCCTATTTCGCTGCCATGCAGTATTTCTCTGATTCTTGCAGCGGTGGCCCGTTGCCCCGGATGTGGCCTTACGGCGTGAAGCAGGTCATCAAAGGGTTCGAATCGCCCGTCGAACGCTTCAAGTGATATGGCTGAAATAAGGTCTGCCCATTCCAGCAAGGCTTTTGATCGGATGAGGCACCAGGTACCATAAGCGGTCATGAACTGGGTGCCATTCAACAGGGCAAGTCCTTCTTTACTCTTCAAAGCCAGTTTTGTCCAGCCTGCATGGGGCAGCACATCTTCTGTTGCCTGATAGATGCCTTTGAAGAGAAGCTTGCCTTTACCAATGAGCGGAAGTGAAAGATGTGCAAGAGGTGCCAAATCGCCTGAGGCACCCAAAGAGCCCTGGGTATAAATTTCCGGGAGGAGTCCCGCATTCAGGTGGTCGACGATTCGCTGGACGGTTGCAGCGTTGGCACCTGAGAATTTTTTGCTTAGTCCTTTTGCTTTAAGGAAGAGCATGAGTCTAACGATGCTGTGAGGAACATGTTCTCCCATTCCGCAGGCATGCGACATCACGAGGTTTTCCTGAAGCTTCTGTAACTCTGTTTTAGAGATTTTGGTATTGCATAATGAGCCAAAGCCGGTGTTTATGCCATAAACGACTTTATCGTTATTGCTCAGAAAACGGTCAAGGAACTCTCTTCCGAGCTGCATCTCTCTGATCGACTCGGGGCTAAGGCTGACTTCAAAGTCGGCGTCGAGAAGGGGTTCAAGACTCAGCAGGCTGATATCTTCGTTGCTAATGGTAAAATGTGCTCTGCTCATTTCCAGTCTTGTATGGTGTTGCCGGCCTCTTCGTTCGCTACGGAGCGTTGTTCGCCGGTTAACATGTTTTTGATGGTGATGGTTCCATTTTTAAGCTCATCTTCTCCGAGTATGAGGGCAAAAGGTATTTTCAGTGAATCGGCATAGCCGAGCTGTTTTTTCATTTTTGCGGCATCCGGATAGTACTCTGCAGCAATGCCTTGTCTTCGCAGCGATAACAAAAGCTTCAGGCAAGGCTTCTCGGTGATTTCACCAAAGTTTACTATCAGGGCGGTTGTAACGGATTCCAGTCCTTCGGGAAAGAGTCCTCTCTCTAACAATACATCGTAAATGCGGTCTGCGCCGAATGATAATCCAACTCCCGACAGGCCATCGACTCCAAAAATGCCTGTGAGGTTATCGTACCGGCCACCACCGCCTATGCTGCCGCTATAGTCGAAGCCGGGCTCATCACACTTTATTTCGAGGATGGCACCGGTGTAATAGTTGAGTCCGCGTGCCAGCGTTGGATCAAATTCAGTCCGCAGCAGGCGAAGGTCTGATGAGGCCGCCATGGAGAAGATTGACTTCATCTCTTTTATGCCTTCATCAAGCAGAGGGTGAGGCCCTGCCAGTGAATAAATACCGGAGATATAGGCATCGTCGAAAGAGGCAGAGCATCCGAGACCGAGGATACCTTTCACAAGGGGTTCTGCAACCGCTTCCGGAATCCTGTTTTTAACTTCCTGCAGCACGGCCTCCTCTCCTATTTTATCGAGCTTGTCAATGGCCACACAGACAGAGGCGAGTTTATCGCCCAGGCCGTGAAATTCCAACAATCCGGATAATACCTTGCGGTTATTCAGTTTCATGCAAACCCTGAGGCCAAGACGGGAGAAAACCTCATCGGCCAGCATAATTAGGTCTGCTTCAGCGAGAAGCGAATTGGTGCCGATGATATCTGCATCGCATTGATAGAACTCTCTGTAACGTCCCTTTTGAGGCCGGTCGGCACGCCATACCGGTTGAATCTGAAATCTTCTGAAGGGGAATGAAATCAGATGTCTGTTCATCACCACAAAGCGGGCGAATGGAACCGTAAGGTCGTAACGCAGGGCTTTTTCCGAGATCAGCGGCAGCAGCGATTTACTGTCGGTATTATCCTTTCCTGCTGCAGCAGCAAAAAAATCTCCTGAATTAAGAATTTTAAAAATCAGCTGGTCGCCTTCATCACCGTATTTACCTGTGAGGGTGTTCAGGTTCTCCATCGACGGCGTTTCGAGAGGCAGGAAGCCGAATGTTTCAAAGGCTTCACGCAGCAAACCGAACAGGTAAAGCCGTCGTGCCATTTCGGGCGGTGAAAAATCTCGTGTACCTCGTGGAATAGCGGGTTTCATG
>JBIIMV010000251.1:0-3575 GCA_044337805.1 Bacteroidia bacterium | reverse complement strand
TAAAGCTTGCATTGATTTCATCAACCATTGGGCATCAAAAATGAAACTCAATCAACTGAGTACCTTCTGCACCGATGTCGATGCATTCATGATGCATCATAGCGGACAGCAATATGACCTGATTTTTGCTGACCCTCCCTACGGACAGGAAAATGCTGAAACCTTAATCCCGATGATACTGCCCATGCTGAAGACGGATGGTATTTTTGTTTATGAATTCGACGGTAAGGCAAACCTTAAACGCATCCCGGGTCTTACCGATATTCGCAAATATGGAAAAGTTCACTTCGCCTTCTTCAAAAAAATACATGAACTATGATAAAAATAGCCGTTTTCGCAGGCTCCTTTGATCCGGTGACCCGAGGCCATGAAGCCGTCATCCGCAAAGCCTGCAACCTATTCGACAAAGTCATCGTCGGTGTTGGTACGAATACAACTAAAAACGCACTCTTTCCCCTCGAAAAAAGAATACTCTTTCTGGAGGAAACATTCAAAGAAATACCTCAGGTGGAAGTGCTTCCCTTTTCCGGCCTGACCATTGATTTTTGCCGATCTCAAAATGCCCGGTTTTTACTCAGAGGTCTGCGCTCATCACCTGACTTTGAATACGAACGCAACATCGCGCTCATGAATAAAACAATGGCTCCCGATATCGAAACGATATTCCTACTGACGGAACCTGAATTCACTGCCGTAAGCTCAACAATAGTCCGAGAGATTCTTCGTTTTAAAGGCGACATTTCTGCTTTTGTTCCTGCTGCAGTAAATGCCTTGCTCTGATGAAACTGCTTGCTCTGAATTTCCATACCTTGCTGCTCTGCTGTTGCTTCTTCACCTGCATACTGGGAAACGGAAAAGTAAGCATGGCTCAGGAAAAGAAAACAGCAGTGCTGACTGTATTGCACCATGGGAAAGAATTCCGCCTATACCGGCATACGGAGTATCTTACCGGAAAAACAGAATTAATCGATAAAAAGACTCCCGGCCAGGATTCCCTGCTGGTTTTTAGGTCATCCCTCAACAACGGAGAATGGTTGGTGCTGATGAATAACCTTTGCAAATCAACCATCTTTGTTGCCCCGGGAGACAGCATTGTTGTAAGCCTTCCCACACCCGACAGTCTTATTCCTCCGAGCCTTGCCGGTGAGCCGGAAGTCACTCCCTCTTTCCCGGACTCATCCTCAGCAGGCTCCAACCTTCAGGTAATAAAATTTAACAGCATCATCAGCGATTTCTACTCCCGCTATTCAAAGCAGTTACAAAATGCCCGAAGCATGAGGCAAACGCTCGACAGCCTGAAATCGGCAGTCGTTGCAGCCATGCCAACCACACTTGATCAGGGCATTAAAGATCATATCCGTTATACGCTGGCAAGTATCGAAGATATTGTGCTTCCCAATAAACTATTCCTTCATGCACGTTACTTCCGGGGAAATATCAAGTGGCGATGTCCGGCCTATTTCAATTACCTGAAAGTTTTCTATAAAGATTATCTCTACACACTCTCTCTGGAAGAAAAAGGAAAAAAAATCAATCATGCCATTAACATCTCGTCCAGCCTCGAAGTTCTCGATTCTGCCTTCATCTTGGCAGACCATTATAAAATGAACGATACCCTCAGAAATATCGTTATCCTCAAGGGACTTTCTGAAATATACTTTAAAAAGGGCTATGAAAGAGTCAAAGTTGACCGAATCATGGAACAAATAAAACTCAGATCCAGACATCCTGCTATCAGTATCATGGCTGAAAACATTCTGCAGCAATGCTGGCTCATGGGAACAGGAGCCTCACTTCCCGCCATTCAGTTCGAACGCAGTGATGGCAGATTTTTTAGCACCGACAGTCTCAGAGGCAAAAAAACACTGATATCCTTCTACGCTTCATGGAGCCGGGAGTCTATGCAGGATATACTACTACTTCAGAAATTACAACAGAAATACGGCCATCGCATCAGATTTATTTCAGTGCTGACGGATGGAGAACGAGACAAGGCCTTGCAATGGAAAAAAGAAAAAAAACTAACCTGGGACTTTCTCTTCGACGAGAAAAAAAAGCTGGCACGTGATAAATGGCACATCCAGAAAGTTCCACACTACCTGCTGCTTGACGAAGACGGAGACATCCTGAAATTTGATGCTCCTGCACCTGATGAAAATCTTGAATTTCTTCTGAAAAATGAGTTGAAGGCTCAAAAGCCTTAAATCGTTATTTTTGGCAGAATTCTTGCAACTACTTGCCGGCATGCAGAAGACCAATAAATACTACACCGTTATCCTTGTGCTCCTGGCCGGCCTCATGCTCTATTTACCTGTTAGAGCTCAGTTTAATAAGGACAACAAATCTTCAGCAGAATTGCTTCTGGAAAAAGCCTTCCGTCAGCAGGAAAAGGGCAACCTCACCAAAGCAATGGACATCGCTTCTCAGGCCGCAAACAGAGCAAAACAGGAAATGGAAATCCAGCCTGATTCGGCCTCGCGGATGACCTCCAAAAGAGTAATCTCTGAAAGTTATATCCTTATTTCGAAAGGTATTGAGGCACTGGGCGCTGACCGCAAAGGCGGCCTTCTTGACTCCAACATCACCTGGCTCACGTCTCGTATCAGAGAATTCAGAGCCATCAAAAATTACCCGGTCTTCGCAGGAGACCTCTATTTCACCATGGCAGAAAAATATCTGCTTTGGGCTCCTGACTTCCTTCCATCTCTATCACAAAAACAGGCAAGCGACTCTGCATCAAGATACCTGCTTCTCGCCTGGAAAGATTATCAGGCATTCCAGAAAACAGGATCAGAAGCCTATGGAAAACTACTTAACGACCTATCCAAGCTTGCTTACAAAAACCAAAATTATCAGGCAGCTGAAGATTACGCTCTTGAATGGGTAATCTGGCTTGAACAAACCGGAAAAAATCCTGATCCTTCATCTGGTATTTGGCTCGCTCAATGCGAGTTCTTTAACAAACATTCCGATCTGGCTTTTAAACATATCAATGACGGCCTTAACCTGGCCGTAACTCAAAAAAATCCAATCGCCTACGCAGAAGGCACACGTACCTACGCATGTATGGCTTATGCAGAAAGAGGAACCTCAGAGGCAGCTGTCGTGTATGGCATTCTCATCCCCGGTTTGAGTGCAGCGGTTTCAGAGGAAGGGCAGGCCGCCCTGAACGCAAGACTCATGCTGCTTGCCGGCATCACAGATTTAATTGAAATAGACCCCTCTGCCCTGGACTCCCTGAGAGAGCTTGCCAGGCAACTTGAAAAAAATATTACTCCTGACCTTGCCCTCCTGGCATCACCCTGGCCCGAATTTTACTTCCGCATAGACCAGTGTCGCCTGGCTCTCCTGAGCGGCGATTCAGCAATGGCCACAAATCAACTCGGCGAACTTGAAAAAAGACTTTCCTTTCTGGCCCCGCAATATCCCGAAGTCAGTACCCATGACCTGAAAAGTGAACTTCTGCTGATGCGTGCCTCCATCATTTTGTCTGAGAAAAGAAACAACGATGCACTCCATCTGCTTAAAGATTACAAAAACACGAAAAAACACCATCCTTCATATGATGATATTCA
>JBIIMV010000250.1:0-3580 GCA_044337805.1 Bacteroidia bacterium | reverse complement strand
AAAAGTGTTCACTTTGAAATGGAAGCTGTCGGCAAGATGTATCAGCATGTTGATTTCACTCTGTACATATGAGTGACAGGTGATGAATCTCTTCTTGTTCAGAATTTCGGCAAGAGCTTCAAGCTTGAGGTCGCGACGGAAAATATCACCGGGTTTCAATACTTTCCTTCTTGCATCATAAGCCCTGGCTCTGATGAATGCATCATACATGGTTTGCTCTACCCCCATTCTTGTCTGAGGATAACGGCTTACATTTCTTTCGCCCCAGTTGCTTTGTTTTACATTTTCACCAAGGGCAAATTTTATAAAGCCGTCTGCTCCTTCAAATTTCATTGCCTCAGGTGATTTTCCCCAGCGTAACTTGATGAGGGCTGTCTGTCCTCCGATGGAGTTCGCTGATCCGTGCAGCAAATGTGAGGTTGTTACACCGCCTGAGAGCTGGCGATAAATGTTGATATCATCTCCGTCTATTACGTCTCCGATTTTTACTTCTGAGGTTATGCTGTATGATCCTTCATTTACTTCGTTGCTCACCGCAATATGTGAATGTTCATCTATCATACCCGGAGTGAGATGTTTGCCTGTTCCATCAATAACTTTCATGCCGGGCGCGGCAGTGAGACTTTTTCCAACTTTTATGATTTTCCCTTTGCTAATGATGAGATCGTGCTCTTTCAAAACACCTGCCTCTTCAGAGGTCCAGATGGTGATATTTTTAATCAATACATCTTCCTGTGCCGGTGCGTTTGTATAGCCATACGCCATGTGTGGAAAATAGGTAGCGGGGAGTGGGGTCATGGTTGGACTGCTATCTTTTACCGCTGCAGGCGTTAAATCAGAAATTCTCTCCGCTTTCCATGTAAACCAGTTACCTGCAGGGTCTTGTCCGGTTCCCTGAAGGGAGGCTCCTTCATAAATCCCGCTGAGACGGTATTTTCCGTCAGGTGACTCTCCTTTTGGGCTTTCAAAATTCAGCTTCATTGACTGCGGGGCCAGATAGCTGCCTTCGGTTTTAAGCTTGACGGTATCGTTGAGTACCTGCAACTTCATTGCTCCCGGGGCTCCGCTTACTTCAAGGATGAGCTTAGCATTTTTGCCTGCGCTGAGCCGGTATTTGCCGTTCGCCTCCTGAGGAAGGCTTTCCTGAATAATGTAGCGGCGACCTTTTATGATATGTTCAAGAATGGTATTGTTATCTTCTGATAATTTATGTGTGCATATAATAAAGTTAGATAGATATCCTTTTTTGAGTTTTCCGGCCGTTGCTGATATGCCCATCCATTCTGCGGGTGTTTCGGTGAGCGCTTTTAGTGCAGCATCTTCTGATAATCCGTACCGCATGGCTTTGCGCAGATTTTTCATAAAGTCTTCCTTTTTCTTCAGGTCGAACTGTGTCAGACAAAAGGGGATGCCGGCTGCTGCAAGCATGGCCGCATTGCCGGGAGCTGACTCCCAGTGTCTCAGCTCACTCAGGCTGAGGTTCGAAGCATCGTATGGGTCACTCAGATCCCAGCCTTCAGGAAAGTGCAGCGGAACAATCAGTCTGCATCCTGCTGATTTTATTTCGTTTATTCTTTGGTATTCGTTTCCTGAGCTTTTGATGATGTAGGAGGCTTTAAATTCCGCCGCAATCTTTTGCGCACGCAGAACATTAAGCTTATCGCCGGCTTCAAATATCTGAGGCAGGGATGAAAGTCTGTTCCATTCCTGAAGTGGAAGTATGGTTTCTTCTTTCTGGCTCTTGTACCAATCGGCATCAAGATAGGTTTGTCGCAGCAGGGCAATGGCTCCCATCAGGGATGATGGATATTCTTGTCCACTGCTACCTTTATCGAATGACAGGGCGCCGGCGGCCTCGGTCTTCACAATCATCAGGTTTTCTTTCTCATCTCCTGTCATCGTGAGCACTGCACTTCCACGCGAGATGCCATCACGACGATGACTGGCAACCATGCCGAAACCCATCTTTCGCAAAGCCTCTGCCTTTTTGGGGTCTGCATTAAATAAGGCGGCTGCAGACTGCTGGGTTTTGAGCGCATCATTCCAAGCATAGGCTCCTTTCGTTGACGGGTCATATTGTGGAGCGCCTCCGTCTTTTTCTTTTTTTACTTCCGGCATCCCGTAGTCGCTGAAGAGGTCTATGAACGAGGGATAAATATGTTTACCACGTCCGTTGATTTCTACCGCTCCCTGAGGAAGGGGAAGGGCCTGGCCTATTGCCTCAATTTTCCCGTCTTTCCAGATGATTGTTCCATTCTCAATCACTTGTCCTGATTCAGGATGAATGGTTGCACCTGTGATGGCATAGGTGATATGCCTCTCGTCTAGTGGTCCATTTTGTATGAAGGTGGTTTGTGAATATGCAGTCCGGCTGAGCAGGCAAAGTGCCCATGTCAGCATCAGCATACCAGACAGACCTTTTAACTGTTTTTTCATAGTCTGTAAAGATAAGTCATTTGTATGAGTCAGCTTAGTGAGCCCACCTTCTTGATGAGGATTGTGATAATGGGTAGGGGATATCATTCCTTTTTACTGCCGCAGTGCAAGATTCCACTCTTTTTTGCGGTATTTTTGCCCCATGAAATCTCTCCGCTTTCTGACTTGCCTTGGCTTTTATTTTTTTCTTTTTCTGACATCCGGGGCACAACCCCTCTCGGGTAGTTATACGATAGGTGGGAGTAACCCTGATTTTCAGGGTTTGCAGCAGGCTATGGATACTGCCAGTGCCCGTGGGGTGTCAGGTCCTGTTGAGTTTGTTATCAGACCCGGAACCTATTCAGGTTTGTATAACATGTACCAGGTGCCGGGAACCGGACCTAACAGCAAACTGATTTTTCGTTCAGAGAGCTACGACAGCTCCTCTGTGAATATTACCGGCCTCACGAATTCCAATCAAACCGTGATGATGCGCCTTTATCAGCTCGAGTATGTGGAATTTCATCATCTGGGATTTTCTCTTGGCAATAGTTCTTTAAACTATTCCACCATAAGTGTAAATCGTGGGAAATACATAGGGTTTTATCATTGCATGATCAGGGGTTTTCCTTCTTCTAATGCACAACCTGATTTCCTGATCAGTGGTGCTCCTGATACCGGTTATGTTGTAAAGCAGTGTTATTTCGCCCAGAGCGGGGGAGGCCTATTCGTAAGCAATTCTGCCTTTGGTTTCAGAAATGCGCTCATCGAACGTAATGTTTTTGACTATGTAGGATCCGAGAGCATCTATGTAAACGGAGGCGCTTTTACTCAAATAAGGAATAATATCATCCATGTTGGAGGCGGTGGTACCGCAAAAGGCATCCTGATGTCGGGCACTTCACGATACGAGATTTCAGGTAACCGTATCTATCACCTTGCCGGTACCCTCAATTCTGCTGTTGTTCAGCTTATTTCTTCTTCCGGATGGCCGACACAAAAGAGCCGTATCTTCAATAATGTGTTTTTTATGCAGGCAGGCACCGCTTTCGTTGCCTACAATTTCCGGTCTTCTTCATCTTCCAATCTGGAAATTGCAAACAATACATTTTATATGAATGGTGGTGCCTCAGCCCATGTTTTTTATCTGCAGGGTTCATTCTCT
>JBIIMV010000248.1:0-3588 GCA_044337805.1 Bacteroidia bacterium | reverse complement strand
AAAAAAATCGGGGATTTTCAATTTAGGTAGCGGAAAGGCGCGAAGCTTTCTTGATCTTGCGACGGGAGTATTTAATGCACTTAAACTGCCTGTTAACATTGAGTTCATAGATATCCCGGAAGATATTAGAGAAAAATACCAATACTTCACAGAGGCAGACATGACGAAGTTGAAAATGGCAGGCTATCAGGAACCATTTTTTACACTTGAAGAAGGGATAAAATATTACATAAGTGAGTTTTTATTGACTGGAAAGAATTACTGATGATAAAAGATCTTTTTTATTTTTTCCTTTCCCTTAAGGCCGTCAGATATTTTTTTGCAGCCGGCATTGCAACTTTGGTTGATGTTGCGGTGTATTACATGGTATTTAACCATGTTTTGCACCAGCAGAGTTTCGAAGCAGGTGACTGGCTGGTGCTCAAAGCACCTACCTTCGCACTTATCTGCAGCTATTCGAGCGGCCTTGTTACGAATTTCGGAATTTCCAGACTATGGGTTTTCACCGAATCTGAGTTATCTGGGCATCATCAGTTTATCAGATTCATTCTTGTTGCTTTAGTGGTATTGATTGCCAATTACTTTTTTATGTATTTCCTGATAAGGGTTTTGGAATGGTATCCGACGATTGCGCGTGGAGTTTCCGCCATCACCATTGGGTTATTCAGTTTTCTGGCCCACAAAACCTTTTCCTTTAAGATATAAAAAAGGGCCTCCCGCCGGGAAGCCCTTTTTTTGTCATTAATGAATGTGCCATTATCCGCTGCACATTTCACACGCATCAGGATTGTCGAGTGCGCAGGCAATTTGTTGCATGGCAAAATCAGGCTCATCAATCAGAGAAGTTTGTGACGATGTGTGAGGAATCTCAGGAGTGGCATCTGAACCTGCGGAAGCAATAACCGTGGCGTCAGTGGGTGCTTTGCTTTCCTTTACCTGCGCCTCAATGGTAAATTTAATAGCGTCCGCTGCCGCCTTGGTTCTGAGGTAATACATACCGGTTTTCAGTCCCTTTTCCCAGGCATAAAAATGCATAGACGTGAGCTTCGCGACATTGGGGCTTTGCATGAACAGATTGAGACTCTGGCTCTGACAAATAAAGGCTCCGCGGTCTGCTGCCATGTCGATAACCGCCTTTTGTTTAATTTCCCATACCGTTTTGTAGAGCTCCTTGATGTTGTCGGGAATTTCATCAATAGACTGAACGGAACCATTTGCGGCAATAATGCTGTTCTTCATGTTTTCGTTCCATAATCCCAACTGCACGAGATCTTTTAGCAGATATCTGTTTACAATGATAAACTCTCCTGAGAGGGTTCCACGCTTGTATACATTGCTTGTAAAAGGCTCAAAACACTCATTGTTACCAAGAATTTGTGACGTTGAGGCAGTTGGCATAGGTGCAAGAAGCAAGCTGTTTCTTACGCCGTGCTTTTTGATTTCATCACGCAACACATCCCATTCCCAGCGACTGGAAGGGGTTACGCCCCACATATCAAACTGGAAAATTCCTTGTGAGATGGGAGATCCGGCAAAACTCTCGTATGCTCCGTCTTTCATGGCCAAATCTTTAGAGGCAGTGAGAGCAGCATAATAAATAGTCTCAAAAATTTCGCGGTTCAATTCTGCTGCCTCAGGACTATCGAAAGCCATGCGCATGAGAACAAAAACGTCTGCCAGACCCTGCACGCCAAGTCCAATCGGACGGTGACGAAGATTGGAGTTTCTTGCTTCGGGTACAGGATAGTAGTTCCTGTCTATGATTTTATTAAGGTTGCATGTTGCAACGTAGGTAACATTGAAAAGGTTCTGATGATCAAATTCGCCCCCATTGACAAAGCGAGGCAGGGCAAGCGATGCCAGATTACAAACTGCAACTTCATCGGGAGAGGTGTATTCAAGGATCTCTGTGCAAAGGTTGCTGCTTTTGATAACCCCGAGATTTTTCTGATTTGATTTAGCATTACAGGCATCCTTGTAAAGCATATAAGGATTACCGGTCTCAATCTGAGAATCGATAATTGCAAACCACAACTCCTGTGCCTTGATGGTTTTACGCTGCCTTCCCTCACTTTCATATCGTGTGTAGAGACGTTCAAATTCCTCACCATAACATTCGGCAAGACCGGGGGCTTCGTTGGGGCAAAACAGAGACCACTCGCCATCATCTTTTACGCGCTTCATGAATAAATCAGGTATCCACATAGCGGTGAACAGGTCCCGAGCTCTAATCTCCTCTTTACCATTATTTTTTCTCAGATCGAGGAAGTCAAACACATCGGCATGCCAAGGCTCAAGATAGATGGCGAAACTGCCCTTTCTTTTTCCGCCTCCCTGATCAACGTAACGAGCGGTATCATTGAAAACACGGAGCATTGGAATGATACCGTTACTGGTACCATTGGTTCCGCGGATATAAGATCCTGTTGCACGGATATTATGTATGCTCAGACCAATACCTCCGGCACTTTGAGAAATTTTCGCGCATTGTTTAAGGGTATCGTAGATGCCATCTATGCTATCGTCCTTCATGGTGAGCAGGAAGCAAGAAGACATTTGTGGCTTCGGGGTGCCTGCGTTAAACAATGTAGGGGTAGCGTGTGTAAACCAGCGCTCACTCATGAGCTCGTAGGTTTTTATTGCAGACTCGAGGTCCTCCTTGTGAATGCCCACCGACACGCGCATAAGCATGTGCTGAGGGCGCTCGGCCACCTTGCCATTAAGGCGCAGCAGATAGCTTCTTTCAAGGGTCTTAAACCCGAAATAATCATACCCGAAATCACGATCATAGATAATGGTGGAATCCAGCAATTGTGCATTCTTCTGGATAATTTCGTGCACATCCCTGGCAATGAGCGGCGCATGCAATCCGGTCTTTGGGTCTACGAACTCATAGAGAGAAGCCATGGTTCGGCTGAATGATTTTTCCGTGCTTTTATGCAAATTGCTTACGGCGATACGGCTTGCAAGTAATGCATAGTCAGGATGTTTAGTGGTCATAGATGCCGCAATCTCTGCTGCAAGATTGTCCAGCTCCATGGTAGAAACACCCGGGTAGATTCCCTCGATGACTTTCATGGCAACCGCAATTGGGTTGACATGCTGAGGATCCAGGCCATAGCACAGTTTCTGCACCCTGGCGGTGATTTTGTCAAATTTTACGGATTCCTTGTTTCCGTCACGCTTAACTACGTACATATTCTTTTCAATGTTGTTTGTTAGAAATCTTCTTCAAGACTGAATACATTTTTATCTTTCTGGCTCATCACACCTGCTTTCTGGTATTCAGCAACTCTTTTTTCAAAGAAATTCGTCTTACCGTTTAAGGAAATTAATTCCATGAAGTCGAAAGGATTGCTGACCATATACTGCTTGGTGCATCCCAAAGCAACCAAAAGGCGATCAGCGACAAACTCAATGTATTGCCTCATCAACTCAGCGTTCATACCAATTAGTTTCACGGGCAAAGCATCAGTCACGAACTCCTTTTCAATCTCCACGGCATTGGTAATAATTTCGATTACTTTTTCCTTGGGCAATTGATTTTGCAGCTGAGAGTATAACATGCATGCGAAGTCACAATGCAGA
>JBIIMV010000249.1:0-3588 GCA_044337805.1 Bacteroidia bacterium | reverse complement strand
CGTTCTGGGTTCAGACATAAATTAGTTGAGGTGTAGCTTGGGTAACCTGAAGATTTCGCCATCCGCAATAAAAAGAGGATGAATCTTGCACTTGATGAGGTGGTAGATCGGGAATTCACGCAGGTAACTTTTTACTGCCGATTCCTGATCAGCTTTGAACATAATCCATCCTCTGCTTCGCTCCTGATTGATGCTATAGCTGCTGATGGTGCCTTGCTCAATGAGCTTGTTTACCACGGCACGGTGTCTGGGGATTAGATTGAAAAAAGAATCATCCATTTCCTCAGGCAGCAATATCTCCACCATAAAGTAAGACATAATCGAAGTCTTTGTTTTTTCAAAGCTATGAATATTATCCCGAACCCGACAAAATTCATGAGTACAGGAAGAATATTATGACAATAATATGACAAATCAGTGCCTTTGGTTTGCCAATTTCGCGCCGTCAAAAATGGAACATTACCACCTTCTAGCGCTGACTCACAAAGAGGTTCGTATTGAGGATATCGGCAAATTTACGATTCCCGAGGAAGCGTGGTCTCATCGACTGGGTAAGCTTCGTTCAGAGAATCTTGCACAGGAGGTCATGATATTGAGTACCTGCAACAGGCTTGAATTTTTCTTTCGTGCTCCTGTCGGTTTCGGTGTTTCAAAGCAGGATTTTGTTCAATTCTTCTCCTGTGTTTATCCGGCATACTCAGCTGACGATATTAAATGGATTTCTGAACACTGCGTTCACTATTCAGCCGAGGCTGCCGTATTCCATCTGCTCGAGGTAGCTTCTTCGCTGCATAGTCTGGTGGTAGGAGAGAGGGAAATCATTACTCAGGTAAGGAAGTCTTACGAAAAATGCCGCGAACTGGGTCTTTGTGGCGACTATATTCGTTTAGCTGTTCAACATGCGATTGTTTCAGCGAAGGAGGTTTTCACAGATACAGGAATCAGCACCCGCCCCGTTAGCGTGGTTTCTCTGGCCTATCGTAAGCTGGTAGAGTCAGGCATCCCAAAAGATGCACGTTTTGTTTTTATCGGAGCCGGGCAAACCAATACTCTAATGGCTCGCTTCCTGATTAAACATGGATTCAGCAATTTCAGAGTTTTCAATCGCAGCCTCCCAAGAGCAGAGGAATTGAGCAAGGAATTGAATGCTCCTTTCTATCGTTTGTCGGAACTTGGAACCATGGGCAGAGGATTTGACGTTATCATCTCCTGCACTGCAGCAGCAGACCATATCATTCATCAATCTACCTACCTGCAAATGCTCGATGGAGATACCCGTCGCAAGTTGGTGATTGACCTTGCGGTGCCACACGATTTTTCTCCGGAGGTCATACAGAAAAATAATATCCGTTTTATTGATGTAAGTCTGTTGCAGCAATTGGCAGAAAACAATTTGCAGGAAAGAAAAACGGAGCTTGGCGCCTGTTTGGAGATTCTTGAAAGAAGGATGGAGGAGTTCAGGAATCGCTTTCGTATCAGACAGTTTGAAATTGCCATGGGTGAAGTTCCTGAGCAGGTTCGTGCCATCAGGAATCATGCAATCAAAAATGTTTTCAGCAAAGAGATTGGGCAGTTAGATGAACACAGCAGAGAGCTGATTGAAAAAGTGGCAGAATACATGGAGAAAAAGTTCGTTGCCGTTCCCATGAAACTATCCCGTAAGTTTGCAGAGAGGGATATTTTCTGATCCCTTTTGAGGCTTATGTCTTTCCCAAAATCCTTAGTTATCGGTTCACGAGGCAGTGACCTCGCCTTGTGGCAGGCGAATACGGTGAAAAGCCTTCTGGAACAGGCAGGAATTTCCTCCACCATAAAGATTATTACAACCAGGGGAGATCGTGTGCAGGATTTGAGTTTTGATAAGATGGAAGGGAAAGGTTTTTTTACCCGTGAAATCGAAGAGGAGCTGCTTGCCGGAACAATAGATCTTGCCGTACACTCGCATAAAGATCTTCCGACCGTTTCACCACCGGGCTTATGCATAGCTGCGGTCTCGGCACGTGAAGATGCGTCTGATGTAATATTGATAAGAGAGGAGAAGGTTGATGAAAAGCGCCAATATCTCCTGCCTGTTCATGCAAAGGTGGGCACTTCAAGCTTCAGAAGAAAGCTTTTGTTGCAAGCCTGGAGAACCGACGTCAGAATTGAAGACCTGAGAGGTAATGTTCCAACCAGAGTTAATAAACTTCTTGAGGGCAGTTTTGATGCTATTTTGCTTGCCTGGGCCGGGTTAAAACGTTTGAATCTTGATCTCAGTGGTCTTCGTGTTGTAAGACTTCCACATCGTGAGTTTGCACCAGCCCCTGCCCAGGGTGTTCTCGCACTGCAGACAAGAGAAAACGATACTCAGCTCATCAATGCCCTGCGTGCCTTGCATCATCATGATGTAAGTGAATGTATTGGTCTTGAACGCAGGGTTCTGAACCTTCTTGAAGGCGGTTGCCTCACGCCGCTGGGTATTATTTGTAAGCCAGATCGTGATGAAGATGACAATAAGATCTTCGACATTCACGTGGGCTGGGCTTCCTCAGCTAAATCTCCTGCCGTGTTCATGAACATCAAAGCCCAAACTTTGGATGGAACCGCCGAAAAAATTGTACATGCTCTGAATAACTTTCAACCCTGCAGGGTTTTTATCTCAAGAAACAGCAGGCAAGGCAGTTTTTTTAACAGAGTGCTCGAAAATGCCGGTTTCAGTGTTCATGCCGCTTCACTTATTGAGATGCGTCCGGTGAAGTCAGGTGTTCCGCCTTCGGCAGAGTGGGTGTTTTTTTCAAGTAAACATGCGGTAGATTTTTTTCTGAATGCAGGTTATTCTCTTGAAGGGAAAAAAATTGGCGCAATTTCAAAAGCCACTGCACAAATTATCAGACAGGCAGGCTTTGTTTGTGATTTTATTGGTTACTCCACCGATACGGCGCTAACAGGCAAGCAGTTCGCTGGCGTGGCAGGCAGAGCAAAGGTCATCTTCCCGGTGGCTAAAGGTAGCTTAAGAACAGTTCAGAAGCAGTTGCCGGCTGTTAATGCCGTTGATTTAGTGGTATATGAAACTGTGAATCTGGTAAAAGAATTGCCTGAATTTGATTTGCCGGTATTTACCAGTCCTTCAAATGTGGATGCTTACTTTCATGTAAACCCTTCTGCACGCTTTCATGCAGCTGTTGCGATGGGTGGCGCCACGGCCTCCCGTCTGAAGCACTATGGAGTGCGTAATATTCAGCAACCCGATGCCTTCGACGATCTGGGTCTGGTAACCGCAGTAATGCGACTAAGTATTAAAGAATGATGATAAGGCCCCGAAGAAACAGAAAAAGCGCGGTGATTCGCGACATGGTGAGAGAAACCAATGTCTCCGTAAGTGATTTTATTTATCCTTTGTTCGTTATTGATGGACTTAAGATAAAAAGCGAAGTGAAGTCAATGCCCGGAATATACAGGCATAGCTTAGATAGTTTATTGCAGGAGATGGAACAATGCATGAAGCTTGGCATCAAAGCTTTTGCCTTGTTTCCGAATATTGAGGAAGCGAAAAAGGACAGGATGGCGACAGAAAGTACCAATCCTTCAGGTCTCTATCTTCGATGTATC
>JBIIMV010000247.1:0-3614 GCA_044337805.1 Bacteroidia bacterium | reverse complement strand
TGTTATATCTATTTTGATTTGAATGTGAATGTGATTAGTCATTAGCACTTACTCAAAGCCCATGGGCATTCAGTGAACACGGGCCATGCATACCTAAACGAAACTTTCCAAAAACCGGACAATAAACCCCTGATGCAGGTCATTTAACTCACCTGTCATATCATCTCATTCTGCTCAAGGCGTGCGCGTATTTTGGTGCGGAAAGATTTATTCACCCCGACCTGAACCATAAATAGCGCTTCATTTCGCTTTTATTCATACTGAGGACGCATGGTTATTTATATTTTTTTAAAACCCAATTCCCACTAACATTACACTCCGGAGAAATTTAGCGGCCTGAGAGATATTTACAAAATACTCGTCTAACTTTGCTTAAATATTCATTCCATGGACATCCTTTTCCTTCTGAAAAAAGACTTCGCCGATACTGCGCGTGATACCTCGAAAAAATACTATTGTCCCGACTGTGCTATGCTCGAAGGGGTGCTAAGTTATTATCCTGAACTCAGGCAAAAACTCGATATACGTTATATCGACTACCCAAGACCGCGGAAAGAAATCACGGCACTCGCAGGAGAGACACATCAGGGCTGTCCCAACCTGATCCTTGACCCCGCCAACCATCAGGATAAAAATGCATCTTCCTTCATTCGCTACGGAAACATCTTGCATAGCGATGATAACAAGGTTATCCTTCAATATCTCGCAGATAAATATCATATTGCAGACGCACATTTCTGAACCACGATAAAAACTTCCCTCCAAGCTTACTGCTTCTAAAAAATCGAAGCAGGCTGTACATCATTGAGACTGTGTTTTAACAGAGATTTACAGAATTATCTATCACAAAGATTTCCTGCACGAATCATGTTTAGCCCGTGTCTGTGAAGGCCCTGTTTTCCTTTATCCGTCAAGAATATCTTGGTTACGTGCGATCATATCAAGATAACGCAGCGGCAACTGCACCTTCCGTTATCATATTTAAAGTCCTGTTGATAGGCGCAGGTGCCTACATGGGGCTGGATTTATAAACCAAAATCTTATCTTCACCAAAGATTATTGGTGCCCTTATTTATGATTTCATTGATAGATAGACGTATGGTCCTCTCTGTTTTGCTATTGCTCAACATACAGGCAGGAATGGCTCAGTCCTATGATCCGGCCTATATACAGAATCTGAAATACAGGTTGCTCGTATCCTATATTGCCGAAACAAGAGAAGTAAACACCTATCTGCAGCCCGATAAAAACCTAGATCCGGAAGGCAAGGAAAAACTGGTATTAAAAAACTCTCCGAGCGTGCTCTCGGGATTTCTTTTTCAGGCCGAAAACATCTCATTTTACTGGGCAGCACCGGTGCCGCAGACACAGGCAGAAAAAGACAAGTTTGGCCTCTCCAAATCAAATATCCTGCGCTTCTCTGTTCTTGCTGATGCATGGCTGTTCAACTTCAGCTCAGTGAAGACGACAGGATTTTATGACGATAATTATGCAAAGCATCCGGAATTCCCGGGCGATACCCTTCGTTACCGCAGACATGGTGAAACAAGCCTGAACTGGCGGAGCATGGATATTCAATATTATCCGGGATACAAAAAATTCTGCGTGGGTGTACCTGCCTTTTTCGGAGAGCGCCAACTCAAATCAAGGTTCACACTGGGTTACCGTATGGCGCATAACCGAATCACACTGGACAATGGAAATAAGCGCTTTTTTCGCGATAGCATATACACCGATATAAGGAACCTCAGCGCCTCGCGCTATTCGTACCGTGGGATCAGCCTTGGCCTGAATCCTTCTCTATACCTGGTGGTATTTAAAAGATTGTTCATTTTCATGGATGCTTCTTTCGGATATGGTATTGGCAGAAGCAGAGTAAATACCGAAGAGCGTGAGGCAAGAAGAGGCATCTTTGAAATGCCCGCAGCAAAGGTGGCAGCCGGATATCAGGGTACCCGTTTCCTGCTGGGCTTTTATTACTCCTATCTCAATCAGTCTATGAAATTGGATCATCTTATGATCGGCAACATCCTGCATACCCCCGGCTTCATTGCCGGCTTTAGAATTAACCAGTGGAAATACCGCAAACTGGGTTGGGTAACCATTTAATTAGATATAGCATGAATGCCTCTTCTCTTCACTTATTACGTCTTTTCATTATCCTGCTTTGTTTGAGCACCCGGGCCAGCCTTTTTGCCCAAAACAGAAACAACAACACCGCAGAAAACTTTAATCAAAAGCTGGGCGAACATTGGATAGAAATTTACAGCAACCCTCTTCGGATTGAGATACACGATAAAAAAAAGATACGGGCACTGCTGAAAACAACAGGACCCATAAAAATCACCGAACGTAAACGAAGCAACATTCGCTACAAAAAGCCTTATTACTTCTACTTCGGCGGCATGGTTATTTCTGAAGAAAAACTAACTGCCGTGACGCATGTTTTTAATACGGATTCATGCAGGTACTTTATACTTGGAAACAGACAGACCGATAGCGCTGCGGTGATGAAGCTGAAGTATGACCCGGAAGGCATTCTTGATTTAAACATTCAGCGGCTGCCTATTCTTCCTGCATCTGAAGCACAGCACTTTCAGATTGAAATACCCTTCGAGTCAGACACCACAGACAGCTACCTCGGCATGGGCATGCGATTCAACAAGGTCAATCATTACGGCACTAAGGTCACACACTGGGCATCAGAAGTTGGAACAAACCTGCCGCAGGTAAGCGATAACCGTACACCTGAAGGCAGAGACATTACCTATGCTCCTGTTCCATTCTTTCTGAATCTGAGAGGTTATGGATTTTTTCTGCGCGGAACACACTACAGCGAATTTGATTTTGCAAAAACAAACGAAGAAGAGCTACGGGTGCGGTACTTCAGTGATCACGCCAATATGCGTGTTTTCCTGAATGACAACCCGCTGGAAATTATCAGCACATACTACAACAGCACAGGAAGGTACACCCTGCCCAAACCCTGGGTGTTTGGGGTATGGGCCGCCGCCGGAAGTGACTGGCAGTCGAAAGAAAAAGGTCAGTCTGTAAATTATGGAGTGATGAATATCTGCCGCAAAAACAATATTCCATGCAGTGCAATATGGGCAGAAGACTGGTATTTTGATTTTTTCAGCTCGAAACCCATCGAAGACTGGACAATCAACAGAAAGTATTATCCACAATATGAAGAGATGATTAAAGAACATCATCGAATGGGATACAAACACTTAGGATACTTTTTACCGTATATCGGCAAGATGAAATTGTTTAAGCTGAACAAGAACTTCAGAGATGCTGATACGCTCGGATTGCTCACCAAAGACTTCAGAGACAAGAGTGCCATCTTTAAGTTTTTTGTATGGAACTCCGCGCAGGTTGACTTCAGTAATCCTCGTGCTTCGGAATGGTTTCAGCGCAAGTTTTATGCCGTATATGAAAAAAAAGGCGTTGACGGATGGATGAATGATTTTGGGGAATATACCCCCTATCAGTCGCTCTCCTACAATGGAGAATACGGCTCCTCGATGCACAACCATTACCCTTTGCTTTGGGCAAAAGCCGCCCATGACTTTTTCAGCAAGGCCCGACCCGACGGAGATTATTGTTTG
>JBIIMV010000246.1:0-3615 GCA_044337805.1 Bacteroidia bacterium | reverse complement strand
GATTTCATGAATTTTAGGGTCGATTTTTCCTATAGCTTTCTCCACGGGGAGCAGATGTTCTCCGTCTGCCATGTGCACCCTGATACCGCCTTGTACTTCTCCCAATTCATTGAGAGCAACAATCAGCCAAACACAATGCCAATCCATCCATTCCTGAGTATTGGTGGTAATGTTGGTGATTCCGTAATCCTTCAATACCTTAACATGTCCTGCAAGGAATTGCATGCAAACATCCCGGTTGGCCGGTGCATGATAGGCTCTGAAACTAAACTTTTGGTTTATTGACATGAAAACAGGAATCAATACTTCTGCGCAACGCACGAGCGGTAGGTTCATCACTATAAGAAACTCTGAATAAAAAAACAGGATGCTCTTCTGTATTTAGCCTGAAATATTTTCGAATACTATTTGCGGCATGTTCAACGCTTTCGCGGAACAAACCTTCTAAATCATTTTCCTTTTGAATTCTTTCCATAAAAAACACCGGCGATGACACCGGGTGGAAAGATAGTGATTGTGCATGAGCGGCCAACCAGGCCCTCTGAAGTAACATTCCTCTCTCAAGCGGAGAATGTCTGCCAGCATCGGTAAGCAGCACCAGGGAAGATGAGCTTCTGACGAGGGCGGATGTGATTCTGGTAAGCGCTTTGCCTCCATTCCATGCACTCACATTGGCGGCGACCTGAGGGTCTTTGAGAACCTTCATTCCTGTTAAATCCAACACACTCAACTCGAGGGTATCAACATCTATTCCGTCGGCTTTGCCTTTGATTTCAGCGGGTGTCCAGCGCATTTCCTTCCCAAAGAAGTCGGCATGACCTTCCTTGTGGAGAAAACGGTAACGCTCCACTTCCGCGATGGCATTTCCGAGCTCCTGCAGCCCATCTTCATCGTTCACGAACCGTAGCTTAAAATCATCGGTACAGACACTGAGCAAGGCAGATTCTGTTTCGGTGGAAAGTGGCTTTCTGTTGCCCTTTTTGCGGTTGCTGCAACGGAGGGAAATAGCATCGAAAAGAACCTTTTCGTTTTCAGCAGCCTGCTGCTCTGAAGAGGTGAAAGTGATAAGTGCTTTCAGAGATGACGGGGCTTCCCTGGGAGGAATGTCAAGATGAGCCTGAAGGCCAAATTTGACCAAAGCCGTGAGTCTGAGGTTCTCGATAGCCGCGCCAAGGCCCATATCCGCTATTCTATGTCCGGGGTCGCTCCAACAGGCAGTGCGCGCTACATCGTGCCACAACTGAATAACTTCCCCATCCTGCACCCAGTACCATGGTTGAAGATTACCTGCTGAAGGCGCCATGATCCCGGATTCAACGAGTTCACGCACAACAGTATCTGTAACCTGTGATTTACCGTGCCTTATGTTTTCATTGGCATGATAAGAAAAATCAGAGGCAACCGAGACTGTAGTTTCCTGTTTAGTTATAGTGGACTCAGTGGGGTGCGGACCAATAATTTGTTCAACATCGACATAATATCTTCCTGAATCATTGAATAAACCAAGAAGGATGCGACGGGCAACATCGGCGGTTATTCCGCCACCCATGGTAACAGCAGAGGCCAGTTGCGGCCAGGTGTTTATGGTTTGCTCAATTTCAACCATGGATGCCCGCAGACGAACAGAGGTGCTGTCGAGGCCCAGAACATCGAGCATGGGAGGAATTTTATCTTCGGTTGTTTTGAGTTTTTTCAAAGACTCCGGACTCAGGTGTTCCACCAGTCCATGAAGAATAGATCGCGACGGCTCCAGATCAAAACGTTCCACATCAACCATACAGCGGTCGCTGGCCTCCATCAGAACAGGTATTCCAAGCTCTCTTGCCTTAAATCTGGACACTATTTTGATATCAAAACTATCCGACTCTTCAATCAACAAATCAACCTTACCGTTTCCGGCAAAGAACTCATCCATGTTACCATCGTTGATACCGGATGGGAAACAGCGGACTTTGAGAAAAGGATCAATTTCAGATATATCGCGGGCAATACCGATCACCTTCAGCAGACCGATGTTGTGTAATCCTGAGCGGATACGATTCAGATTGTTAAGTTCCAGGGTATCGTAGTCGGCAAGCCTGAGCTCTCCGCAGATACGCTCCTGAGCCAGGGTGTAGGCAACGGATTGTCCGACAGAGAGACCAATTACCGCAATTTTCTTTTCGCGGAGAATAGCTTGTTCCCCTGCCGTAATTTTATTTCTGTTTCTACTGGTGCGTACCTCAACAAACATTTCTTCAGGGAGTAAATGCACCAGGCGATTCGACCATGGATAATAAACCCATACCCCGTATAATTCACGAGGCATGCCATCGAATACCTTTTCACTTTCGAGCGATAAATCTGCGGCATTGAACTTTCGGGCCGGTTGTCTGACCTTTAACCACTCCTGCACCTGAAGGTTGATGTAGTCGAATACGGTAGGAGAATGATCGCGCAATAGCTTGTAAAAGGCTTCCCTGTCTTCTGAAATATGGAGGTGAAAAAATTTCGGATGAGACAACCCCATCTGCATGACTTCGCCTCCCTTCAATTCCTGCAAAGCTGAAATAATGCTACTCACCTCCATGTTTATGCTTACTAAATGTTGTTAAAGGATTTTCAATTTTCGGGACTCATTGCTCAAAAACCAAGTTTAGGAGTAAAATGTTGCTCAATTTAGAGAAAAGTAACGAGATGCGATGATTTTTCAAAGGAAAGTGATAAGTAGCGCATTTTTTTTATATTTGTAACATGAGTGAAAATCAAGGTAATCAGGATCAAATCACGGTCATGTACGTTGATGACGAGGAGAACAATCTTGTCTCCTTTAAGGCAGCCTTCAGACGCGATTTCAAGGTTTACACGGCATTATCGGCGGCAGAGGCACTTGAGGTTCTGAGAAAAGAAACCATTCATGTGCTCATCACCGATCAACGCATGCCAAACACCCCGGGCACGGAGTTGTTGGCTCAGATTGTTGCCGAGCAACCCGATCAGGTGAGGATTCTGTTAACGGGCTTTTCAGACATTGATGCCTTGCAGGATGCTGTAAATCGCGGACAGATATTCAGGTACCTTCAAAAGCCATGGAAAGATGATGAACTCCGTGAGACGATTCAGGCAGGAGCAAAATTGTTTTTCCTGAAAAAGAGGCAAAAAGAACTCACTGAGCAACTGAAGGTCACCAATGAGCAGCTGGAATTTGTTCTTCGTCAGAAGCTACTTTCCTGATTCCTCAGGGCTTCAGCTCCAGCACAACACTCTCTCCTGCCTCCAGATGTAAAGCGGTTCCAAGCTCTGATTCCGCGCCACTGACAACATTTTTTGCTTTCTTCATTTTTGCGATTGATTCTCTGTAACGACTCAGGTCAATGTCTTTAGGCTTGTCGTTGCTGTTGACCACCACCATAACAACCTGTGCTTCGATATAACGGAAGTAGACGTAAATACCATCTTCAGGAACGTACTGAATCAGCTTGCCGGAGCTCACTGCCTGGCTTGATGTTCTGAAACGTGCCATTTTGGAGACATGGTCAAAAGCCTCCTGCTCTGCCGGTGTTCTGCCCGATGCCTCAAATTTATTAACCTGATCTGCGGGCCATCCGCCGGGGAAATCATTTCGTACCCTGGCAT